>JAWOBS010000021.1:0-4017 GCA_046484145.1 Bacteroidales bacterium | reverse complement strand
GCTGGGGGCAAAAAAAAGGCGGAAGCAGAAGTGAAACAGGGTAAATTTAGTGGCAAAGAGAAGTCACACCTGCCACAGAGGCAAGGCTGGCTGTGCCGATATGGGCTGGTCTGACATCTTAAAAACTTAACTCTCCCAAGTGAGTGCCGGGGAGGGGTTAGGGGAGGGTTCTTTTCCTTTGTGCACTTAGCGCCTTTGTGGTTGCAAAATCTTGGTCTGAACATCTGCAAAAAACCCCGGAGCCAGGCCCTATGGCCCAGCCCCGGGGGAATGGTCATATGTTAACTCTCAGTTACGCTCCGCCGAGCAGCTGCAGGGCCAGCTGCGGGTTCTGGTTGGCCTGGGCCAGCACAGAGCTGGCTGCCTGCCTGCGCACGTTGTTCTGGGTCATGTCAGCAGCCTGCTTGACTGGCAAAAAGTGCGCCATGCTGGCCTGGAAGCCAGCCAGCCAACTAATCATACCGCCGACCGTTATAGCCAATGTAAAAAAGACAGGAATCATGAAAAAAATTATATCAATAATAATTGTCCTGTTATCAATATTTACAGGATGTGAAAAAAATAATGAGAAGGGTGATATCTTATTCTGTACAAATTCAAATATTATAAATTGTCCATTTTCTATAGAGATATCCATTGATGACAGAATTGTCGGTACTTTGAATGCTGGCTCAGATTTTAACTCTACAAATTGCAGCTGTCCTAGTAATGAAAATATTGGAATCCTTTTTAACATAGAAACGGGCAATCATACCTACTCTGCAGTAGAAATAGAATGTGCAGGATCAAATAGAGTAAATAGTTGGTCAGGGAATTTAAAAGTTGAGAAAGATGAATGCAAAGTAATTTTTCTAGATGTAAATGAATAAAATAACACTGGCTATAACAAGCGGTATGTTTAATAGGCTTGTCATGCTTTTTGCATATCCCCACTGGAGCCTACGCTCTAATTAATTAAGAAAAGTTAACTTTATAAATGAAACGTGAAGGCAGTATAAGTGAAAAGCAAAAAGCACGCCATAACGGGCTGAAACCCGTTAACGCCTACTGAAACATACCGCCGACCGTTATAGCCAATGCAAATAATTGACCTACATGTCTTTCAGAATAGATAAACAAACAATAAAAGATATAGAGCTATTCTCGGAAAACGAGAAAACCCCGTCTTTATTTGGGTTTTACAACAGGACTGAGACTATTGGAGGACAAGAACAATTATTTAAGGTAATACGAACTCCCTTTTCCGACAGGTCATTTCTTGAAAATAGAAAGGTTGAGATTAAGTATATCCTCGGTTTAAAGCATTCACTTAAGCTAAATAGAAGACAATTTGACTTTGCTGAATATTACCTGAAAAACAGGCGTATACCATTAAAGAATAATATCATTGACGCTACTCGGGATAGCATAGCCAACAAACTAAAAGCAAGCAACGATTACTATGTGATAAGTGAAGGGATCTTGCACCTCTCAAATATATTGAATGATTTCAAAAAATACCTTAAAGAAATAAATAACACAAATCCTCCTCCCTCTATCAAAGAAGCATTTAGTTCTTCTTTGCAATTTATTAATGATGAGTTAATCACAAAAAGCATAGAAAATATGCCAGATGACTCTAGAAAAATTAAATCAAAACATATTAATCTCCTTGATAATCTTTTCAGAGCCAAGAAAGCTAAAGAATTAAGATCAGTTCTAGATACCATTTATGAAATAGATGTTTTACAATCACACTGTAAACTCATCAGGGAAGAACAGTTTTGCTTACCTGAATACTCCAGCACGGAAGATCCAATTTTTAGAGCAGAGGAATGCATACATCCTTTGCTACAGAATCCAATTCCCAATAGCTTTTACCTTAGTGGAGCCAAAAGTTTGTGTTTCGTTACCGGACCAAATATGTCAGGTAAATCTACATTTCTCAAAACTGTAGGCGTTTTGGTATATTTTGCACATCTCGGAATACCAGTACCAGCTAAGAAACTACAGATTCCAATTTTTAATGGTCTGTTCACTACAATAAATCTATCTGATAGTCTCATTCAGGGATTCAGTCATTTCTCAACAGAGGTAAATAGAGTTAAAAGCATCTCCCTTGAGATACAAAAGAATAAGAATATTGCGATAATCCTAGATGAGCTTTTCAGGGGTACAAACGTAAAGGATGCCTACGATGGAACCTTAATGGTTGTAAAGTCAATGTCTAAAATAAGGGGAGCATTCTTTTTCGTATCAACACATATACTTGAGGTTGCGGAGTATATTAGTAAATCAGATAGTATTGACTTCAGATGTTTTGAATCTATTCTACAGAAAGATAAGCCTGTATATGATTATAAACTAAAGGAAGGTGTTACAAACGAAAGAGTCGGAATGCAGATTATCAAGAATGAAAAAATCGAAGAAATATTAAATGGGATAATAAAATCACAGAACTGATTTGCACTGGCTATAACTTGCGGTATATTCAATAGGCTTGTCAGGCTTTTTGCATATCTCATTGAGGCAATGGTAATTTAAAAAGATAGTTTAACTTTATGAATGAAACGTGAAGGCAGTATTAATGGTTTGCCCGCCTACGCTAAAAGCTTCGGCAGGCAGCGCAAAAAGCCCGCCATAAAGGGCTGAAGCCCATTAACGCCTACTGAAACATACCGCCGACCGTTAGTGCCAATTGTTTAAAACTCCGTGAATAATAGACAGTTATATGATTATTAAGAAAATTTCCATCCCTATTGTTCTTTCCATAATAATTATTGCTTGTAGCACCAATAATACTGATGAAAGTATTGAAATATCAAAGGAAGATTTTCCTCCCATTGAGCAATTAGAATTTGAGGAGGTTGTCATTCCGCCAGTATTACTTGACGTAAGTAACTTATGCATTGTAGATTCTTTTCTAGTTATTGCACAGAAAAGAAAAGATACAATCTTTTATATCTTCAATCTTCCCGATTGCAGGCTTTTAAAGAGTTTCGGAAGGGTCGGAAAAGGTCCGAATGAATTTGGTTTACACTTCACTAATTCAACACTTAATCCTGTCTTTGATCAAACACCTCATTTCGGCACAGGAAATAGGATGAATAACATTCAATATTATGATATTTATAAAATACTTAATAACTCAATAGAACCTGATACAATCGTTAAACTACCCCCTGAATTTAACGGGTTTCAAACTATAATATATATAAAAGATTCCGTAATAATTGGTGCTCCATATAGAGGAGCCATGCATTTATTTAAGTATAAAGTTTCTGAGCGTAGTTACATAAAATATAAAGAGTTCGCTATTGATTATCCCAATTTAGATGATGAAACGAGGAGAACCATTTTCATGAGCTATATGTCTTTACGTCCTGATAATAAGTTCTTTGTAATAGCATATGGTTCCTGTGGACAAATAGATATTTATAATCTTGCTTCGGATAATATAATAAAAATATCCTATAGTGATTTTCCTTCTTTATATGAAAATATAAATATTGATAAAGATGTTGAAGATTTTAGATTTAATAAAAATCAAAAGATATTTTGTTGGGAAATTGTAGCTACTAATAACCATATTTATGCGAAAGTACTCAATACAACATATACTAATCTTGTTGATGGAATGTCATTTAGCCGGGACTTTATACCGGAGATTCACGTATTTGATTGGGAAGGTAATCTAGTTAGAATTATTAAACCTGATAAATATTATTATAAGTTCTATGTTGCACCAAATGATGAATACTTATATGCAATTGATAGCAATATTGAGGACATTATCTATAGGATCAAACTATAAACTAAGTAATTTAAACCAAAGAGTTCAAATAAATACTGAAAACAACTGGCACTAACATGCGGTATGTTTAATAGCCTTGTCATGCTTTTTGCAGTGCCCTCGCTGAGGACAACCTGACAAAAAACCTAAGTGGTTTATTGGCCCGAGCGCCCTCGCTAGAACACAAAAGAAAAAATAAACATATACATGAAACGAGAAGGAAGTATGAAAGGTAAGCAAAAAGC
>JAWOBS010000351.1:0-14253 GCA_046484145.1 Bacteroidales bacterium | reverse complement strand
CGCTAAAACAACAGAGAAAAACATAGCACGTTATCGCGAGCAACTTGATAAAATAGGTTTCTCTTTTGATTGGGACAGGGAGGTTAGAACTTGCGACCCCGATTATTATAAATGGACGCAATGGACATTTATCCAACTGTTTAAATCATGGTTCAATAAAAAAACCAATAAAGCTGATTCCATAGACAAGCTCATTAAATATTTTGAAGAAAATGGAAATGTTGACATTAAAGCAGCAACAGATTACACAGAGAATTTTTCATCGGAAGAATGGAAAGCTAAAGCTGAAGCCGAAAAGCAAAGTATTCTGATGAACTACCGCCTGGCATATCTCTCTGAAACTCACGTTAATTGGTGTCCGGCATTAGGTACTGTTTTGGCTAATGACGAAGTTAAAGAGGGTTTTTCCGTCAGGGGAAATCATCCTGTTGAAAGGAAAAAAATGAACCAGTGGTTTTTGAGAATTACTGCCTATGCAGAAAGATTACTTAAAGACCTTGATAAACTTAATTGGAGTGAGTCTTTAAAGGAAATTCAAAAAAACTGGATCGGAAGATCAGAGGGTGCCAGTATATTTTTTGACCTTAAGGGTGTTGATTCTAAAATAGAAGTGTTCACCAGCCGTCCGGATACGATTTTTGGTGCTACTTTTATGGTTTTGGCTCCTGAGCACGAACTAACAATGCAAATCAGTACCAAAGATTATTTGCCGAAAGTAAAACAATACATTGAGGAAGCAAATAAGAAAAGTGACCGTGAAAGAATGACAGATGTTAAAAAAGTCAGCGGGCAGTTTACCGGTGCTTATTGTGTGCATCCTTTTTCGGGCAAAGACATTCCTGTTTATATTTCTGATTATGTTTTAGCCGGTTATGGTACCGGTGCTATAATGGCTGTACCTGCACATGATAGCCGTGATTATGATTTTGCCAGGCATTTTGACATACCAATAATTGAGGTTGTCACAGGAGGCGATATAAGCAAAGAATCTTATGATGCTAAGGAAGGAAAGTTGATTAATAGTAGCTTCCTGGACAATTTAGACGTTTCCGAAGCAATCCCTTTGGCAATAAAGAAGATAGAAAGTATGGGTATAGGTAAAAAACAAGTGAATTACCGCCTTAGAGATGCTATTTTCAGCAGACAAAGATATTGGGGAGAACCATTCCCTGTTTATTATAAAGATGGCATACCGTATGTTTTTGATGAAAAAGAATTACCTCTGGAACTACCTCCCGTAGATGCATATCTCCCGACAGAATCCGGACAGCCCCCCTTAGCCAGGGCAAAGAACTGGGAAACTAAGGAAGGATATCCTTTGGAATGCAATACCATGCCCGGCTTCGCAGGTTCAAGTGCTTATTATATCAGGTATATGGACCCACGCAATGATAATGAACTGGTCTCGGAAAATGCCATAAACTACTGGAGAAATGTTGATTTATATGTTGGTGGTGCTGAGCATGCAACAGGCCATCTGATCTACGCAAGGTTCTGGAATAAGTTTTTGTATGATATCGGAATAGCTGTGGAAAGCGAACCTTTCAAAAAGTTGATAAATCAGGGCATGATACAAGGACGGTCTAATTTCGTGTATAGGATAAAAGGTAAAAATCATTTCGTTTCTTATAATCTGAGGAAAGACTTCGACACTATGCCTATTCATGTTGATGTTAATATTGTTAGCAATGATATTCTTGACATTGAAGCCTTCAGAAACTGGAACCCTGAGTTTAAAGATGCTGAATTCACTCTTGAAAATGGCCGTTATATTTGTGGCTGGGAAGTAGAGAAAATGTCTAAATCTTTCCATAATGTTGTTAATCCTGATGATCTTATTGAAAGATATGGTGCCGATACTTTGAGATTGTATGAGATGTTTCTTGGCCCTGTAGAACAAGCTAAACCGTGGGATACAAAAGGAATTGAAGGTGTATTCAGGTTTATCAGGAAACTCCATCGTTTATTTCATGATGAAAATAATATGTTTAGCGTATCAGACGACAAACCATCTGATGCTGAGCTTAAGATACTTCATAAAACAATTAAAAAAGTAGAAGAGGACATTGAGAGGTTTTCATTCAATACTTCAATCAGTGCGTTTATGGTTTGTGTGAACGAACTAACTGATATGAAGTGTAATAAAAAGCAGATTCTTGAACCATTGTTAATAACATTATCTTCTTTTGCTCCGCATATTTGCGAAGAGCTATGGCATTTGTGTGGCAATGAGAAAAGCATTGTCCATGCTGATTTTCCTAATTATATAAAAGAGTATATTGTAGAAGATAATATTACTTATCCTGTTTCTTTTAACGGAAAAACAAGGTTTAAACTAGAGCTTCCGGCTGATATGAAGCCCGCTGATATTGAAAAAAAGGTAATGGAGACAAAAGAAGCCGAAAAATATTTGGCAGGCAAACAACCTAAGAAAGTGATAGTTGTTCCCGGCAGGATTGTGAATATTGTAGTTTAGTGAGCTTTTAAAATAAAGAAACTTATATTATTTCATTCTTTATTTTTTGGAATGCTTTTTGAATATTGTAATAGCATAAGTTCGTTTTAGCATTAAATGCTGTTGGCAATTTTTTGTAATAATTTGCTTTTCCCGGGCTTATGATTTCATTGCAATGTTTAATATGATTCGGAGCAAATGATTAAAAACAAAATCAAATTAGCAAATGTTTTCCGGATCCCTAAAAAGAAAAATATGAAAACAATAAAAGATTTTTTTGCATATCCATTGTTTATTTTTATGATTTTGGGAGTTCTTCCCTTTGTTAATGCACAGGAATATAGAACAGTGGAAAACACTTCTTTTCAAAGAGGAGAAAAAATTGTATACCGCGTTTATTATGACAGCTGGCTTCTTAGTAATGTGACTGCGGGTATTGCATCTCTTGAAATTGAGGATAGCAATGTTGAAATTGCAGGCAGAAATACTATGCATGTTGTTGGATTAGGCAATACCAAAGGCTTATTTAACTTCTTCTTTAAGGTTGTGAATCGTTATGAAACATATATTGACGAACAGTTTATTGCTCCACTGCTTTTTATAAGGAGAATTAACGAAGGTGGCTTTGTTAAAAACCAGGATGTTATGTTTAATCATCATACAAATATTGCAAAGAGCAATACTGCTAAGGTTGAGGTAGTACCTTATGTACAGGATATTATATCAGCTTTTTATTATGCAAGAACCTATGATTTTTCTGATGCAAAAGTTGGTGACAAATACGATGTTACTTTTTTCCTGGATGATTCTGTTTATGTCTCAAAAATTATTTATGACGGTACTGAAGTTGTCAAGACAAGCCTTGGGAAGTTTAATACACTTAGATTTAAACCTATGGTGCTCGAAGGAACTGTTTTTAGCCAGCCATATCCTATGACTTTATGGATTACTGATGATAAAAATAAAATACCGGTCATGTTGAAGTCCGGAATTCTTGTAGGAAGTGTTAAGATGGAGCTTATTGATTACAGCGGCCTTAAAAATTCTATGGATGCTTTAATAGAAAAATAAGGCTTTTCCTGTTTTTATGATATTACTACAACTTTCCAAAGAGAGTAATAATTCTTTTTAATCCTGTGAAGTTTGGTAACCCTTGTTCCAGAAAAGAGTAAATTTTCTTTGAAATTCTAATATCACACGGATACTTCGACTCCGATACCTGATACCCGATACCTGATACCTGATACCTCTGCGTAACAACTAAAAACTATTACGCTAAGATGGGTGATGGGTAATCGGTGACGGGTGACGGGTGACGGGTGACGGGTGACGAGTAAAGGCTAAGGCTAAGGCTAAGGTTGAGATTAAGGTTAAGGTTATAGCATTTGAAAATTACAGGATAGGATCAATGTTTTGCATTTTTTATCCGTAAAAATCTGTTCAATCCGTGTCATCGGTGTTCCTATTGGGTGATCGGTGACGGGTAATCGGTGATCTGTGATCTGTGAAAATCCGTCCAATCCGTGTTATCAGTGTTCCTATTGAGTGACGGGTGATCGGTGATCTGTGTTCCTATTATGGCTCAAGGATGGATTAAAGATAAGAACAGAACATTTGTAAATAAAAAAAACCGGACTAAATAATAGCCCGGTTTTTTTATTGCATTAAGTGATTTTTACATCATACCACCCATTCCACCCATTCCTGGATTCATTGGGGGCATTTCCGGCTTATCTTCCTTAATTTCAGAAATTACACATTCTGTAGTCAGAAGCATACCTGCAATAGATGATGCATTTTCAAGAGCTACACGTGTAACTTTGGTCGGGTCAATAACTCCGGCTTTATACATTTTTTCATATTGCTCAGTATGAGCATTAAATCCGAAATCATCCTTTTCTTCTTTTACTTTTTGAACAATAATAGAACCTTCAGTACCTGTGTTTTCAACGATCATTCTCAATGGTTCTTCCAATGCTCTACGCACAATTGCAATACCGGTAGTTTCGTCTTCATTTGAGCCTGTAAAGCCATCTAATGCGGCTAGGGCACGTATATACGCAACACCGCCACCGGGCACAATACCTTCTTCAACAGCCGCTCTTGTTGCATTTAGTGCATCATCAAAGCGGTCTTTTTTCTCTTTCATTTCTACTTCGCTGGCTGCACCAACATAAAGAACAGCAACACCACCGGCAAGCTTAGCAAGGCGTTCTTGCAATTTTTCCTTGTCATAGTCGCTGCTTGTATTTTCTATTTGAGCTTTTATTTGCTTAATACGTGCCTTAATAGTCTCTGAGCTGCCTTTTCCACTTACTATAGTAGTGTTTTCTTTATCTATTGATACTTTTTCAGCTTGTCCAAGTTGTGAAATATCAGTATTTTCAAGTTTAAAACCTTGCTCTTCGCTGATAACTGTACCACCAGTTAATATTGCAATATCTTCAAGCATTGCTTTTCTGCGGTCACCAAATCCGGGAGCTTTAACAGCTACAATTTTCAATGAGCCACGTAGTTTGTTAACTACCAGGGTTGCTAATGCTTCAGAATCTACATCTTCTGATATTATAACAAATGGTTTTCCTGTTTGAGCTACTTTTTCTAAAATAGGAAGGAAATCCTTCATTACACTAATCTTCTTGTCGTGGATCAAAATGTAAGGATCTTCAAAAACAGCTTCCATCTTTTCTGTGTCAGTCACAAAGTAAGGAGAAATATAACCACGGTCAAACTGCATACCTTCAACAACCTTAACGCTTGTTTCTGTACCTTTTGCTTCTTCAATAGTTATTACACCTTCTTTGCTCACTTTGCTCATTGCTTCAGCAATAAGTTTTCCTATTGAGCTGTCATTGTTTGCAGAAATAGTTGCAACCTGCTCTATTTTTTCAAAGCTGTCACCAACCTCTTTTGATTGAGACTTAAGATGCTCAATAACTTTGATAGCTGCCTTGTCAATACCACGCTTTAGATCCATTGGATTGGCACCTGCAGCAACATTTTTTAAGCCACTGTTAAAAATTGACTGTGCTAATACTGTTGCGGTTGTTGTACCATCACCTGCAATATCTGCAGTTTTGCTGGCAACTTCCTTTAACATTTGGGCACCCATATTTTCAACCGGATTTTCCAGTTCTATTTCTTTAGCAACCGAAACTCCATCTTTTGTTATGGATGGTGATCCGAACTTTTTATCTATGATTACGTTACGGCCTTTAGGCCCTAGTGTTACCTTTACAGCATTTGCAAGCTGGTCAACACCACTTTTTAGTGCATTTCTTGCTTCTTGATCGAAAATAATATCTTTTGCCATATTTGTATTTTTTTATTTATTGATAATTTAGTTTCTAATAATTGAATTAAATAATAGCGTAAATATCACTTTCACGCATTATTAAATAATCTTTTCCTTCAACACTTAACTCTGTGCCGGCATACTTTCCATATAATACAGTATCACCAACTTTTACAGTTATAGGTTCGTCTTTTTTTCCTTCACCTACTGCTATTACAACACCTTTTTGTGGTTTCTCTTTTGCAGTATCTGGAATAATAATTCCACCTGCGGTTTTTTCTTCTGCTGCAGATGGCTCAATTAATACTCTGTCAGCTAATGGTTTGATATTTACATTTGCCATGTTTTTTTTAATTTATTGGTTAAACAAATATTTATTTTTTTTTGATAGTAATTTCACATTCGGCCTTAATCACAATTTGTGCCAAATGAATTTTCAGTAGTTTTTGACAGTAAAATGCCTTGTTTTTTCAGGATTATAAAAAAAATGTCAGAATGATATGACATTCTGACATTTTTTTGTGGTTTATGGTGACTCGCTATTCTAAGTCTTCCGGAACTTGTTCTTCTTCAACATCAAAATCAGCTGCTTCCTGTTCTACAGGGATGTTTTCAACCTCAGTCGCTATGTCAGCTTTTTTTAATGTATCTCTTGGCACTACAAAAGCAGATGCCAATGATAATATCAGCAATACTATAGCAAGAGTCCATGTGGATTTTTCTAAAAAATCAGTTGTTTTACGAACTCCCATAACCTGGTTGTTTGAAGCAAAATTACTCGCCAAACCACCACCTTTACTATTTTGAACTAAAACAATAAGTATTAGTAAAATACATGTTATCAATACTAATACAGAAATTAATACATATGCTCCCATTATTTAATAGATTTAATTTGTTTCGTTTTTAATATCAGCAATTTTTTTTGCAAAGTAACTGCTTTTTTCCGGAAAATTCAAACTTAATTTTTCATAAACTGAAATTGCCTTTTCTTTTTGCCCTTGTTTATAGTAAATTTGTGCAATTGTTTCACTTAAAATGTCGTCTTTTTCTTCCACACTCGATTTAGAATGGTCAATAACATCTTCTTCTCTGTCTCTAACAGGTACTATTCTTGGCTCATCTTTGATAAATTTCTCAATTAAGTTATCTGCAGATGGTTTTTTTGGGTTATTGTCTTCTTTCTTTTCAGGTAATTTATGTAATTCTTCAACATTGAAAACATTCACCCTGGCAATATCCTGCCTTCTCTGCCTGGTGTGGTTTGAGCTTTCTATCTCTTTTAGCCTTTGATTAACAATTGTAAGCAATTCTTCTTTGCTTGTATCCTTATTATTAGTATCTTTTTTTTGAAGGCTTTGATCTGTGGTTTGCGGTTTGCTGTTTATAATATCATTTTCTTGTAATCGCTTTGATACCGGCTTTTCTACATGATTATTTCTGTCTTTTTCAGAGATATATCTTTGGAATTTTCTACGGTCAACTGCATAAACGGAAGCCTTGTTTACATGTTCTTCAAACAGAGATTTATCAATATATTCAATATTTTTTGCCAGTATGATTTGGGCAGTTTGGCAATAAGGATACTTTTTTGTTACATCTTTTAAAAACTCCAAAGTATTGTAATCAAGATTGTAAGGTTGTTTTATAATATTTACAAATTTTTCTTTTTCCATTTTCATGCCCTTACCAGTTTACAACAGATGCGTTAAAAATATCATCAACTAAAGCTTCGATTATTTCAGTAAGCGCCTGGTCTTCAACCTGGTTTAAGCTGAGGCTGCTGTCATAATCGAAGTATCTGGAAAAATTCCTTTCAAAATCGCTGTCAGGATCGTATTCATTTATAAAAACTACTCTTACAGTTACAGTTAGCCTGTTTAATTCTGCCTGGTCATCGCCGCTAATGGCAGTAGGCTGGGTTGAATATCCTGTTATACTTCCTTCAAAATGTAAATCGCCCACACCTTCTATGAGCCTTAAGTCCGTTTGCCTTGTAAACCGGTCCTGGAGTGCCTCCGTAAAACGCTGGCTCAGGGTTGGCTGTACTATTTGTGCATGGTTTGGAAAATGCTTTACAGAAAACGTCTCTGCTTCCGGAGGAATAGAGGCACCTGTAAAACTATAAAATTTGCATGCACTTACAGTAATACTTAATGTTATTATTAAAAATACTATTTTAAACAACTTCATAGATGTCAGTTAATTACTTTATAATAAAGCTTATCAGGCTTCAATGTTATATTCTTTAATTTTTCTATATAAAGTCCGCTCGCTAATACCCAGGTCTTGAGCAGCCTTTTTCCTTTTTCCGTTATGTTTTTGAAGTGCTTTTATTATTAAATCTTTCTCCTTTTCATGTATCGAAAGGGTTTCTTCAATAAATTCATGAGGAGCATCTTCGTAATTTTCTATAACTTCCAGGGTGTCGTCTTTTGGCTCATTATGTATATTCACATCTGATGCCTCAGGTTTGCTTTCCTGGTTTTGAGTGTCTTCATATAGTTTGTTTATAAGATGCTGGTTTTCTTCCTTAAAAGATTTATTTATCTGGCCACTATGAATTAGCTCCATTATAATTTTTTTAAGGTCGTTTACATCTCGCTTCATGTCAAAGAGTATTTTGTATAGAAGTTCTCTTTCACTGATGTTGTCCGGCGCATTAAGGTCTTTAAAGAGTACCGGCAGGTTTGATTCATTAGTTTGAGGCAGGTATTTATGTATTTTATCAGCTGTAACAATACGTTCATTTTCGATTACAGATATCTGTTCGGCAAGGTTTTTTAATTGCCTGATATTTCCCGGCCATCGATAATTTAATAATACCTCTTCAGCATCTTCTGTTAACCTTAAGGGAGGCATTCTGTACCTTTCTGCAAAATCAGAGGCAAATTTTCTGAATAATAAAATGATGTCATTTTTTCTCTCTCTGAGGGGAGGTACATTTATTGGGACTGTATTTAACCTGTAAAACAGGTCTTCTCTAAACTTTCCCGCTGTAATAGCTTCCTGCAGGTTGATGTTTGTTGCAGCAACAACCCTGACATTAGTTTTTTGGGTTTTTGAAGATCCAACCCTTATAAATTCACCGCTTTCTAAAATTCTTAAAAGGCGGACCTGGGTTAGCATAGGCAACTCAGATACCTCATCCAGAAATATGGTACCACCGTTGACAACTTCAAAATAACCTCTGCGAGCCTCGTGTGCGCCGGTAAATGCTCCTTTTTCATGGCCGAAAAGTTCACTGTCTATCGTCCCTTCAGGTATCGCACCACAGTTTACCGCAATATACTGACCGTGTTTTCTTGGGCTTAACTGGTGTATAATCTTTGGAAAAACCTCTTTTCCAACACCGCTCTCACCACTTACAAGCACTGAAATGTCAGTGGGGGCAACCTGGCGTGCTACATCAATAGCCCTTTCTAATAAAGGAGAATTACCAATAATATTAAATCTTTGCTTTATTGCTTGTATTTGCATTATTCTGATCTGCTGTTTTTTAAAATGATTTAATTTTGCAAAATTAAGCTTTTATAAAAAGAAAACCTTGATTTTATTAAAAAAGAGAGTAAATCAATTTGTTTGGTTTTCTTATCTTTGCCTGTTAATTTAACGAAGAAATCCAGTTTTTAGTTCTGTAAGTTATTTTTTATGAAAGAAGAAAAGAAAGATTTTAAAAGATATACAATAACATCAGCGCTTCCATACGCCAATGGCCCTGTGCATATAGGCCACCTGGCCGGTGTTTATGTGCCGTCGGATATTTATTCCAGATATCTCAGGTTGCAGGAGAAAGATGTTATTTTTATTGGTGGTAGCGACGAACATGGTGTGCCAATTACAATTAAAGCACGTAATGAAAACATTACACCACAAGAAGTAGTCGATAAATATCATAATATTATCAAAGATTCTTTTGAGAAGTTTGGAATTTCATTTGATGTGTATAGTCGGACATCTGCTCCAATACATCATGAAACATCTTCTGCAATATTCAGAACTATTTATGATAAAAATATTTTAACAGAAATTGATTCTGAACAGTACTATGATGAGAAAGAGAAGCAATTCCTGGCAGACAGGTATATTACCGGAACATGCCCGCATTGTAGCTATGAGAAGGCTTATGGTGACCAGTGTGAGAACTGTGGAACATCCCTTAGCCCTACAGAACTGATTAATCCCAGGTCGGTTTTGAGTGGCAATAATCCTGTTTTGAAGAAAACAAAGCACTGGTACCTGCCACTTGATAAATATGAAGATTTTCTTAGGGAATGGATCATCGAGGGGCATAAGCACGACTGGAAAACCAATGTTTATGGGCAGTGTAAATCATGGATCGACCAGGGATTACAAGCAAGGGCTGTTACACGCGACCTTGACTGGGGAGTAAAGGTTCCCGTCGAAGGTGCAGAAGATAAAGTTCTTTATGTTTGGTTTGATGCTCCAATAGGTTATATTTCAGCTACCCGCGAATGGTCTGAAGAAACCGGTAAAGACTGGGAGCCATACTGGAAGTCGGAAGATTCAAAATTAGTGCATTTTATTGGTAAGGATAATATCGTCTTTCACTGTATTATCTTTCCTGTAATTCTTAAAGCTGAAGGCTCTTATATCTTGCCTGATAATGTACCGGCAAATGAGTTCCTGAACCTCGAAGGAGATAAAATATCAACATCCAGAAACTGGGCCGTATGGCTACATGAGTACCTTGAAGAGTTTCCCGGCAAACAAGATGTGTTGCGTTATGTTTTATGCGTGAACGCCCCGGAAACAAAAGATAATGACTTCACCTGGAAAGATTTTCAAACTCGCAATAATAGCGAACTTTTAGCTGTGTATGGTAATTTTATTAATCGAACCCTGGTTTTAACGCACAAGTATTTCGACGGAAAAGTTCCTCAAGCCGGCGAATATAGTGAAGAAGACAAGAAGGTAATTGAAAAATTAGCAGCTTTTCCCGGAATTATTTCCAATGCTTTGGATAAGTACAGATTTCGTGAAGCAATTAACGAAATGATGAATCTTGCAAGACTTGGCAATAAATATTTAACTGATGCTGAACCATGGAAAATATTTAAAACAGATCCTGAAAGGGTGAAAACAATATTAAATATTAGCTTGCAGATTTGTGCTAATCTGGCGATTGTTAGCGCACCATTTCTGCCTTTTACATCAGAGAAACTGTCAAAAATGCTCAATTTCGACAAATTGCTCTGGTCATTTGCAGGTAGAAATGATTTGCTGAATGAAGGACATGGCATTAACAAAGCTGAATTGCTATTTGAGAAAATCGAAGATGAGCAGATTAGCTATCAGGTTGATAGATTATTAAAAACAAAAGAGCAGAATGTTTCTGACCAATATGTGCCTGAAAGCTTAAAGCCGGAAATTTCATTTGACGATTTCCAAAAAATGGATATACGTACAGCTACTATTTTGAATGCAGAAAAAGTTGCAAAAACAAAAAAGCTGTTAAAACTGGAACTTGACGCAGGTACTGATAAAAGAACCGTTGTGTCAGGTATAGCCGAATATTTTGATCCTAAAGAAATCATAGGTAAAAAGGTTTTATTGCTTGCTAATCTGCAAGCACGGCAGATTAAAGGCATAGAATCGCACGGAATGATTCTAATGGCTGAGAGGAGTGATGGCAGCTTGTGCTTTGCTACTGTGCCTGATATGGATGAAAATGGCAGCAGAGTTTCTTAAAAAATCAAAATTAGTCGATATATTTCTTAGTCTTTAGTCTAAAAAGTATTAACTTTATATCTACTTTTAGGAAGTTTTTTTTGATAAATACGCAAAACACTGATTTATTCCAGCAAATAGTTTCCTTATATTTGCACCTTTAGTTTTTCTGGCCCCGTAGTTCAACGGATAGAATGGAAGTTTCCTAAACTTTAGATACAGGTTCGATTCCTGTCGGGGCTACAAGTTTTTGGTTATATTAACACATTGATAATTTTTAAATTTTAATCTCACAATTATGAATAGAAAAGATGACAGGCCGAGTAAGATTTCTTATGAAAGACAACTTAATCAGCTGGGAATTCCGGAGAAAGAAAAAAAATCAAAAGGAGGAAGAATTCCTGATTATGTTAAGTATGGCACCTGGTTACGCGTTAATGACCCTGAGAAGTTTAATAAAGGCTACCAGGAATTTAAAGCAAAAGCCAGGGCTGAAGAAGCAAGAAATCAGTAAAACTGCTTTTCTGAGAACTCTAACTCGTAAGCCTTGCCCGGCTCTCCCAATTTCTGATTTTTTAATGATCTGTATTATTGGTTATTAATGTAATACAGCCCGTTCTTGTTATGCTTGTTTTCATTGTGTTTCATTTCCTTCAATGAGCTGCACTGATTATTATTTTCTTTTATTTTTTCTAATTATTACGTTAATCAGAAAAAATCTCTCCTTATTTCGAATAGAATAAATATATTCGTAAAACTAATTATTGCATTTTTATTATTTATAGGATTAAATTCGCAAATTTGTATTTCTTTTGGTGAATTATTCATGGATGCTTAATAAGTTGCCGAATTATTTAATTTATTAATGGGATAAAATGCCAACAAAAATTTCTCAATTAGCCGGCCAAACTGCTGTTTATGGTTTGAGTAGTATAATAGGAAGATTGTTAAATTACCTTCTGGTTCCTTTATATACACGTGTTTTCTTAACAGGCGAGTTTGGCGTTATTGTAGAGATGTATTCATATGTCGCTTTTCTGATAGTATTGCTCACATATGGAATGGAAACAGCACTTTTTAGATTTTACCAGGTAGAAAAAGATAAAAGGAAAACAGTTTTTGGAACTACCGTAATGTCTGTGTTTTCGACTTCTGTATTGTTTATTTTAATGGTAATTATCTTTAGAAGTGAAATAGCTAATATTTTAAGATATCCCCAGCATTCAGAATATGTAGTATGGTTTGGTGTAATAATTGGTTTTGATGCAATTGCCGCAATCCCTTTCGCGAAGCTTAGAGCAGAAAACCGGCCCATGCGCTTTGCCTCTATCAAGCTAATAAATATAGGAATTAATATTGGGCTTAACCTGTTCTTTTTGCTGTTATGTCCATGGCTGATGAATAATGCCGGACATAGTGTTCAGAATTTTATATCTGGCATTTATGACCCCTCCATAGGTGTAGGATACGTTTTTATTTCAAACCTCTTTGCAAGTGTTATTACTTTATTATTGCTTGCACCGGAAATTATTAAATCCCGCTTTAGTTTTTCTCCTCAGATATTGAGAAAAATGTTGATTTATGCTTTGCCTTTGCTTGTTGCCGGATTAGCTGGCGTTATTAATGAGGCCCTTGATAAATTATTACTTAAGTATCTTTTGCCGGAAAGCATCGCAATGTCGCAGGTTGGTATTTATGGTGCCTGTTTTAAAATTGCCATAATTATGATGATTTTTATACAGGCCTTTCGTTTTGCCGCTGAACCTTTTTTCTTTGCCCAATCTGAAAAAAAAGATGCTGCATTATTATATGCTTCAATAATGAAGTATTTTGTATTTGCATGTCTTATTATCTTTTTGGGAATAATGCTCTTCATTGATATTGTGCAGTATTTTATTGGAGAAGAATACCGCGAAGGCCTCGATGTGGTGCCTATATTGCTGCTGGCAAAAATGTTTCTTGGAATATATTTTAATCTTAGTATCTGGTATAAAATTACCGGTCAAACACATTTTGGTGCTGTCTTTACATTTGTTGGCGCTGCAATTACTATAGCTCTTAACTTCTGGCTGATTCCTATAATTGGTTATTATGGATCTGCATGGGCACAGTTGGCATGTTATCTCACCATGACCGCCTTGTGCTTTTTATTTGGACAGAAATATTACAGAATACCATATCCGGTGAAAAAAATATTTTACCTGATTTTACTTGCTCTTTTAATTTTCTTTATTAGTAAATATATTGACATTGCCGGTGTTGTCTTGAAAAACATTGTTAATGCTTTATTCCTGTTTGCATTTATTTTCTTAACCGTTATTTCAGATAAATCCTTTACTAATGATGCAAAAACAATCTTTTTCAGAGTAAATAGATTGTTCAGCAGATAGTGGTTGAGGGTTTGGCTTTCTGCGTTTAGCGTTTAGCGTTCTGGGTTTTGCGTTTGAAAATATCTGAATAGGATCTTTTATCCGTGAAAATCAGTCTAATCCGTGTCATCCGTGTTCCTATTGGGTGATGGGTGATGGGTGATGGGTGACGAGTGATGGGTGACGGGTAAAAAAAATTACCATATAAGGCATGTAAGGTCATTTAAGGGTAAGGGTTTTGCGTTTGGCGTTTCAGAGAAGGCACAGAGTTATACAAAGAAATGATATATCCTGATACCTTAGCGCTCTTCGCATTTCAACTTTTGGCGGGCTTTGCGTGGAACATTTTTTGTTTTTTACTCGCAAAATGCGCAAAGGTTCGGGCTGGTTTGCTTGTAGCCTCGGATGCTGGCAGCTCCTCCGGAGGCTACCAGATCACTCGT
>JAWOBS010000341.1:0-10456 GCA_046484145.1 Bacteroidales bacterium | reverse complement strand
ACAAGAAGCGCAGAAGACTATGCAAAAGTTCATATCAGAAATGCAGTGAACATCAGTGTTGACGATTTAGCAAGCACAACTGACCCTAAAGGTGTTTTAAAGGCACCTGCCGAATTAGCTAAAATTTTGGGTGCACAAGGAATCGAGCCATCCAAGAAAATCGTGATTTATGATACCGGATCAAATAAAAGTGCCGGTAGATTGTATTGGATTTTAAAATATATTGGCTTTAACGATGTTCATATTCTCGACGGACATATGCAAGCCTGGAGACAAGCCAGAGGGCCTGTAACCAATGCTGCAACCAAATCATCATCAGCTACTTTTACTACTGCCGTAAATGCTAAAATATTTGCCGATAAAGCTTACGTAAAATCAAAATTAAAAACTGCGGTTTTAGTTGATGTAAGAGATGCTTCAGAATTGGCAGAAGGTATAATTCCCGGAGCAATCCATTTACAATACAACAAAGTAATTAATGAAGATGGTACTGTAAAATCAAAAGCTGAACTGGAATCAATTTTCAACACTGCAGGTATTACAAAAAACAAAGAAGTGATACTTTATTGTGCTACCAGCGTAAGAGCCGGAATAGTATTCCTTGCATTAACATCAGTTTTAGATTATCCGAATGTTAAAGTATACGATGGTGCTTATAACGAATGGAAATTATAAAATCATTAACTATGAAATTCTATAAACTTTTAACACTTGCTTTTTTATCTGCACTGCTATTAAATGCTTGTGTTCAAAAAGATAATAAAGTATATGAAAGTATAGACGAAATGGTTCCTGCTGCAAAGGCAGAAATAAAAACCATGGGAATGGAAGAGCTTAAAAGCCTGATTGATCAGCAAGCTGAAATCCAGGTTGTGGATTGCCGCGAAGATTATGATTTTATATTAGGCCATATTACAGGCTCTGTTCATATTCCAAGAGGAATTCTTGAATTCTCAGATAAAATATCGAACCGCAGAATAAAAACCCTGGTGATTGGAAACGAACAAGGTAGTGGCGCATTGGCTGTTAAATCATTGGAATTACTAAAATACCAGGATGTTTATATGCTCGATTTTAGTTGGTTCGATTGGGAAGAACAGTATCCTGAATTAGTTGAACAAGGAATGGGAGAAAAAGTTGCTACCGAATCCGTAAAAAAAGAATCATCCGGTGGTGGATGTGGCGATTAAATAAATCTTTAAAATTAAACACATGGCAAAAAAAATGACTATAGGTATTGGCTCTGCTTGTATTGAAAAACTAACAAGCGTTGGAGTAATAATAAGTGGAGCCGCCGCTGAAGATATGGAAGTTAATGTTTTTGTACTTGTAAATGCAGGACATGCTTTCCTTAAAAATGCAAAAAAAGAAGAAAACTGCAGCGACGAAGAAAAGGCTCAGGAATTTAAGGAATCATTAGAGAAATTAAGCACTCCACACTGGACTGAATTCTTTGAAATGGCTAAAGAAATGACAGAAGTAAATGTATACATATGTAGCCTTGCTGGTAAAGTTGCCGGTGGCGAATCGAAAGAAGATTTCCTTGAATTCATAGACGAGATTGTGGGAATAGGAGAATACATTGATTCTGCAACTGAAGCAGATGTAAACTTATTTATTTAAACTATTAAAATATAATATCATGACAACAGAAGAATTAAAAGTAATAAGCGCAGATAAAGTAGTAGATTCAAGAGGAACAGCATGTCCTGGTCCTCTTTTAGCAGTTAAACAAGCTATAGCTGATGTAGAAAGCGGGCAAGTTATGCAAATTTTATCATCAGATGCAGGAACAAAAAGAGATATCCCAAGATGGGCAAAGAAGCAAGGTCACGAGTATTTAGGTGATTTTGAAGAAGCTGGTTTCTTTACACTTTATTTAAAAAAAGGATAATTAATAGATATGAGTGATTATCAGCCAAAAATATTGGTCTTCTCATCGGATAAAATTTCTGATCCGGCCATTGATCTTGCTGGTCTGCTCAAAAAACACTATTCACCCAGAGTATTTAATATAACTGTACCATGTACAAGTTCTATTAAATCAATCTGGATTTTACATGCTTTTGAAAAAGGTATTGATGGTGTATTTATAGGAAGCGATGGAACGGATTGTCCTTACCGTTCCGATTGCTCCGCTCTAAGCTCAAAAGTGATAGAGCAGACACAAGAAGTAATGAAAGAAAAAGGTATAAATATAGCACGAGTTAAAATGGCAGCTCTATGCTCTGTTTGTGCCGATCCTTTTGTAAACCACATGAAAAATTTCTCTGAGTCTTTAGCAAGTCTTGGAAGTGTTAAAAACGAAATCGACCAAAGCAATGGATAATTCAAAATATGATGCGTTAATTATTGGCGGTGGTGTTGCCGGACAGGAAGCATCTTTGAATCTTGCAAATATGGGATTTAAAGTTTTACTTGTTGAGAAAGACTTATCTATTGGTGGTAAAATGATTCACCTGAGCAAAGTTTTTCCAACACTCGACTGTTCAGCTTGTATTACGACACCAAAAATGTCGGAAACAAGCCGTCATCCAAATATTACTCTTTTAACTTACAGTGAAGTAAAAGAAATAACGAAAAATGGGCAAGGGTTTAATGCAAAAATTGTTAAAAATCCGCGATATGTAAAAGAATCTGTTTGTACAGGATGTAGCGAATGTGAAGTTAGCTGCCCCGAGTATAATAAGGATCCTTACAACTATGGATTTGTAGCTAAAAAAACTGCATTTATCCCTTTCACAACGGCAAGCCCTAAAATCGCTGCAATACAAAGAGAAGGAACATCTTCCCCGTGTATTACTACCTGCCCTGGTGGAGTAAAAGCTCATGGATATGTTTCATTAGTTAGAAATGGACTATACGAAGACGCCATGAATCTTCATTTAGAAGATATTCCTTTACCAGGATCTCTTGGAAGAGCTTGTTATGCTCCTTGCGAAGGAGAATGTACAAGAAAAGAAAAAGACGAATCTGTTAATATTCGTCGTTTAAAAAGATTTTTCTCTGATTATTATTACGATAAATATTCAGAACCCAAATTAGAAGATATTGAAAAAAAATCCGGTAAAAAAGTAGCAATTATAGGTTCCGGACCATCAGGTTTAACCGCTGCTTATCATTTAGCAAAAACCGGACATAGTGTTAAGATATTCGAAAGCGATAGCGAATTAGGAGGAATGTTAAAATCCTCTATACCATCTTTCCGTCTTCCCAATCATATTGTTGACAGAGATATAAAAAATATCACTTCATTAGGAGTTGAATACGAAGTAGATCATGTAATTGAAAATATCGAAGAATTAAAATCTAAAGGTTTTGATGCAGTTTATATTTCTGTTGGTACTCATGAAACAGTAAAATTTGATCTTAAAGGTAAAGAACTTGAAAATATTCTATGCTGTTTATCATTTTTGAAAAGTGTAAACAGAGGAGATAAAATTGATGTTACAGGAAAAACAGTTTTAGTATTTGGTGGTGGTAATGTTGCAATGGATTCAGCACGTACCATACTTCGATTAGGTGCTAAGAGAGTAATTATTGTTTACCGTCGTGATCGTGATCAAATGCCTGCAGCTGATATTGAAGTACAGGAAGCAATGGATGAAGGAATCGAATTCCAATTTCTAAAAAACCCCGTGGAATTTATTGGTGAAAATGGAAAGCTATCAGCGGTAAAATGTATTAATATGAAATTAGGAGAACCTGATTCAAGAGGTAGAAGAAGACCCGAAGAAGTTAAAGGTTCCGAACATATTATCGAAGCTGAAATAGCTATTACATCTATCGGATTATTAGCTACATCATCTCCTTTTAAAGGTCAATTAGAACTAAATAAAAACGGTACAGTTCAGGTAAATTCTGAAACTTTACAAACCGCTACACCTCATGTTTTTGCTGGTGGTGATGTTGTTACAGGAGCATCTTCAATTATTGAAGCAGCTGGTCAAGGTAAAAGAGCGGCATTCTTTATTGATAAATTCTTGAATGAAGAAAATCTTGCAGATTTTGAATTTGATCATAGACTTCCTCCAACAAGTAAGGAAGAGGTACTAGAACGAATGGAAAGTCAGCAATCAATTATGCCGGTTATGGCATATGAACGCCCTGCTAAAGAGCGTATAAAAGATTTCGAAGAGATTGAAGCAACATTTAAAGAAGAACAAGCATTCTTAAATGCAAGTCGTTGTTTGGATTGTAATATTTGTCGTGAGTGTCATCAATGTGTTTCAGCCTGCCCGGCAGATGCAATTGATTTCTCTCAGCGAGAAGAAAACATTGCAATATCAGCAAAATCGGTAATTGTTTCTACAGGATTTGAATTGTTCCCAAAAGAAAAGCTACCACATTATGGTGGAGGAAAAATCTCCAATGTAATTACAGCAATGGATATGGAAAGACACTTAGTTCCTACCCGTCCATACAATACAGTATTGCGGCCTTCGGATGGAAGAATCCCAGACAATATAGCATACATATTATGTGCAGGATCGCGTGACGAAACTGTTGGGAATCCAATTTGTTCTCAAATCTGTTGCATGTATTCTATTAAACAAGCTCAGTTACTTATGGGAGCTTTACCTTTAGCTGATATTACAATTTACTACATGAACATACGATCGTTTGGTAAAGGATTCGAAGAATTTTATCAGCGCTCTAAAGGTATGGGAGTTCAATTTGTAAAAGGTAAAGTAGCAAAAGTTGAAGAAGTTGAAGATGGAAACATGGTTTTAAGATACGAAGATATCCTTGAAGGAAAAGTTAAAGAAATGAAACACGATTTAGTAGTTCTTTCGACAGGAGCTCTTCCAAATCTTGATGTAAAGAATATGTTCGCCGAAAAAGCTATTGAGCTTGACAGGTTCAGTTTTGTTAAACAAGTTGACGAATTAGTTAGCCCGGCTGCAACAAATATCGAAGGTGTATTTGTTGCAGGAACAGCATCCGGCCCAAAAGATATTCCGGATACAATTCTATCTGCCGGTGGTGCAGCTTCTGAAGCAGCAAGTTATTTAAGGAGGTTGAAATGAAAAAAGAGCAAAAAAATAAAATAGGTGTTTTCATCTGTTATTGTGGTGGAAATATTTCCGACTATGTTGATGTAGAAAAAGTAGCAAGAATTGTAGAAAACGAACCAGGAGTTGAGTTGGTAAAAACAACTATGTTTACTTGCTCTGACTCAGCACAAGTCGAAATCATTGAAAAAATCAAGGAAAGTGAACTTGATGGAATGGTGGTTGCTTCATGTTCTCCTAAATTACACTTGTTAACATTTAGAGATGTGGCAAAACGTGCAGGATTAAATCAGTACAATTATGTACATGCTAATATTCGCGAGCAATGTTCCTGGGCACACTCTGATCGTACAGATGATGCAACAGATAAAGCTGTTCGCTTAATTCGTGCAGCCATTTCAAAAGTTCGATTATCTGAAAGCTTACAACCAATCGAAATTGAAGCTAAGAATGTTGCAGCCGTTGTTGGAGCAGGAGTTTCCGGGATGAGATCAGCAGTTGAATTAGCCGATCTGGGAACTCAGGTTTATTTAATCGAAAAAGACCATTTTGTTGGAGGTAGAACTGCACAATGGGGCAGATTATTCCCAACCGACGAAGACGGGAAAGAGCTTGTAGCAAGATTATATAAACAAATTAAAGAACGTGATAACATCACTCTCTTTACTGGCACAGAAATCGAATCTTTAAACGGAAGCATTGGTAATTTCGAGCTGGGAGTAAAAGTTACACCGCGCTACATTATCGGCGAATTCGATCCTGAAATTCAAAAGCAAGTTTTAAAAGCTTGTCCACAAGTAACCGATGATAATTTCAACTTTGGATTAACAAAACGTAAAGCTATTTATAAAAACTATAAAGATGCTTTCCCTGAGAATCCGGTTGTTGATATAGAATTATGCGATAAGTGTGGCGAATGTTTAAAATTTTGTAATGGACATATAAATCTGGAACAAGAAGTTGAACATATTAACCTGAATGTAGGAGCAATATTACTGAATACCGGTTTTGATCCTTATGAACCAAAAGAAGGCGAGTTTGGATATAAAACTGTAGATAATGTAATTACATTACCGCAATTCCGTAGGTTAATTGATATGAGCAATGGATCACTTGAATATAATGGTAAAAAGATCTGTGACATTGCATACATATATTGTGTGGGTAGCCGCCAACCCGATGGAGAAAACAAGCATTGTTCTCGTTATTGTTGTACTTCAGCAATTCAATCAGCTTTAAATGTAAAAACGAAATTTAAAGATGTGCGAAATTTCCATATTACCAGGGGAATTAGAACTTATGGTAAACAGGAAACTTGTTTTACTGACTCATCGCGACAAGGAGATGTTTATCTGCAATTCTTCGAAGGTTCTTTCCCAACGGTAGAAAAGAATGATAATAAAGCTATAATCAATGTTACTGATGCATTAACCGAAAATGAAAACATCGAGGTTACTGCCGATTTAGTTGTTTTAGTTACAGGAATGGTTCCTCGAAAAGAAGATACAGTTGCAAGTATACTAAAAGTACCTATTGGTAGTGATAAATTTTATAATGAAATTCACACAAAACTACGACCGGTAGAAACTGTAATCGATGGAATTTTCATTGCAGGAGCATGTCAAAGTCCTAAAAACATTAGGGCAACAATGGCTTCTACTCTTGCTGCATCAGCGAAAGCAAATTCATTAATAAATTCTGGTAAAATTGAACTGGAACCAGTTATTGCATATGTTGATACCGACATTTGTGAATGGTGCGGCAAGTGCGATGAATTATGTTCTTACAATGCTTTTGAAAAGGTAGAAGTTAATGGAAAAACTGTAGCTAAGGTTAACAAAGCCTCGTGTAAGGGTTGTGGTGCTTGTGCTCCAATCTGTCCAAAAGATGCAATTAGCGTAATTGGATATTCGAATGATGAGATTAAAGTTATGGTTGATGCTATTGTTAAAGATGTTGAACTCATAGAAGATCATAAAGAGAAAGAAGCACAAACAGAAGAAGGAGTAACTAATGATGGCGAGAAATTGAAAAAAGCATTGCCGGAAATTAGCAAGAAAATACTTCAAACACTTGAAACTGGTGCTAAAGCTATTCCTGAAATTGCTGCTGAAATTCAATATCCTGCAGATGATGTGTTATACTACTTAATGTCTTTGAGAAAATATGGCTTCGTAAAAGATACCGATGAAATCAACGATGATGAGTATTATTTATATGAATTAAAAAAATAATTATATGTCAAAGTTAAATCCTGAATTTATTGTAGAGTTTAATACCGATGAAGATTTCAATCCTACAACTTGTATAAATTGTGGAACATGTTCGGGTCTTTGTCCTATTGGATTAGATTCTCTTCCCAGAAAGCTAGGCAGATATATAGTACTTGGTCTTGAAGATAAGATATTAGAAGAGAAAGAAAGCTATTTCCTATGCCTGTTATGCAAATTGTGTGTTGAAAACTGTCCAACTCAGGTAAATATCGCAAGCAATGTAAGAACTGCTCGTAACTATATTAATAGAAAGATTTATAAAATTTAACTATAAAATATTATGTCTCTACCAATTAATCATATTATTGGCCTGCTCTCAGACAATCTGAAGCTAAGAAAAAGTGTATTGCCTTTAAGTAAAAAAAGTGTTACTAACTGGGCTAAAGGACTTAATATACCTAAAACGAGCGAAAGAGTTCTATACACTGGCCATATGTATCAACTTATGCCTTCAATAGCATTTTTAGGGAAAATAATAGGAATGCTGGAGAATTCAGCTCTTAATAAAACCCTTGGTTTAGTGCGGGTTTTTAATAAAATAATAAACGTATCCATGTTTATTACCTGGCCTTCGCGTAAAATACGTAATTTATATGATAAAAGGCTTAGAAATATCGCTGAAATGCTTACGCGAAGCGGGATTGAATATGGATATCTTTACGAAAAAGAAATGTACACCGGTGCTTTAATCTACGATATGGGTGTTGATGATGTTTTCATCAAACACGCGCACAGGGTGTATAAAAGACTTAAAGACAAGGGCGTTACAAGTGTAATAACTGTAGATCCTCACACAACAGAAATGTTAAAAGATATATACCCAAAGTTTATAAAAGATTATAAACTTGAGGTAAAAAGCTATCTTGAAGTATTAAATGAAGTTGATATAACAGTAAATAATATTCCAGACAAAAATGTTGTTGTGCATGATTCGTGCATATATGCTCGTGGTCTTGGTGTATTAAATCAACCTGTAAAAATTCTTGAAAAGGCTGGAGTAAATATTTTAGAATTGAACGATTCTAAAAAATTAACACAGTGTTGTGGTGGCCCAATTGAATCCTTGTTTCCTGCAAAGTCTGGAGAAATTGCAAAAAAACGAGTCGACCAGCTAAGTAAAAATGGCTGTAAAGAAATAGTATCAATGTGTCCTATTTGCTTGTTCAATTTACAACATGCTGCAGGAAATATAGAAATTGAAATAAAAGATATTTCAGAATACTTTTAAGAACAATTCTTGGAGAAATAAAACTCCTTATTAAAAAGGAGATTTCCCGATATCGAGAGATCTCCTTTTTTATCCTTTAAAATCCATTTTAAATGGTCCTTTACCAAAACCTTCTAAAACTATGTCTGGCTCCCACTCTATAGGGAACACATCTCCTTTTTCAAGTTTAGTTATTTCATAAAAATCTGGTTCTCCTAATTTATACCATGCATCATCAATTTTAATATATATACTTTCTTCAATTAATAAAGCCTCACCTGTTTTATTTATTCTGAAACTTGCTTGCATATCTATTCCATTTGCTAAATATATTGTCCCACCACATTCATATAACCTTCCATCTAAAGGAATACTTTCAAGCTTTTTCCGTTTAAAAGTACATGGACCTATTCGAATAAAAACCTCATTCTTCTCAGCAAACTGAATCTTATACTTCTCTACTTCAGCCAATTTTAAAGACATAACTTTCCTAATTTTAATTCCTAAGTAAACCTACAATAAAACATGTTATAAAACATGTTTTTATGTCCTAAATAAATCAGATTAAAAACTGTTTTAGATCAATTCTTTTTATGATCCCTAATTATTTACATTCGTACCTTAAACATAAGGATTGCCATTATCATCAAAATCTCTTTCAATTGTGCCATGAAAACATCTATCAAAGCCTTTATTACCTCTACCTGCTTTTGCTGTGAATATCTCTGTAAGTTTTATGTTTTTATTTTTCTTGTTATTCATTATTAATGATTTATATCAAATATATTAATAAAAATCATAAATTCTGGGTTTTTATTCAAAACTTCAACTTGTTACATTGCTTTTATCAAATAACGGTATTTAGCTAAAAACAGTAGTATCCATAATAACAAAGTCGCAAACATCATTATCAATTCGTTGTGAACGTTTGATTATCTTCCTTGCTTTAATATGAAGAAGCACAAAAATTAGTGTATAACCACCATTCACGTATGTCAGGTATGCTCTTAAGAAACGAACTTTTCGAAAATTTATACTACCATCTTTCAGAAAATCCGCCAAATCATAAATTTTTCCTGTTCGTGCTATCTCCTCAGAACTGATGAAGCATTCGCAAGATTTGAGAATGACGTAAGCACTCTTGAAAGACTGCAATTCTAAAGCTGGTTTTATACTTAAATTATTATCTGATATTGGTTGTTGCGTTTTCATAGGTTCATTTTATTATAAATACTATTGGACATTGAAGACAGAGATAAATAATTCATTCGAATATCATACTCCCCCTATCTAGGTAACCCCCGTAGTCCTCTTAGGGGATACCCACCCCTATATAGTCTGGGGGGTGATATATCGGCATCATCGTTTACAAGTTTTTAATTTAAAAAGCCAGACCCGAAAAAATTCCGCAAAAAATTTTAAAAACTTCATATATGCGATGGTTTCTAAATCTCAAAAGTCGAAAAAATTCTGGTAAAAATTTTATGAACCAAGAAAGAGTATTAATTATTTCTTAAGGTCTTAATGAATTGCTGCGTAATTGCTGGAAAAATCTTAAAATTATTCTTATCGGAAAATTTGGGGGTTGGGGAAACTTGATTTTTAAAAAATTATAAAATTTTATAATCATTCCAAGAATTCTAAGGGATATATTAAAACAATTTACCACAAAAAGTGAATTAAATTAATTTAAAAAATCCACCATATTCTCCACCACATAAAACAAATGCGCCATATATATTTAATATATAGCGCATTGGTAAAATAATTGTAGCCCCAACAGGACTCGAACCTGTATTTACAGTTTAGGAAACTATCGTTCTATCCCTTGAACTATGGGGCCAATAGTATTTACAATTTAGGAAACTGTCGTTTCCTGCCTTGAACCCTGCCTGTTCTCCTTCGGCGGATAAACCGGCAGGCAGGTATGGGGCCAAAATTTGCCTGACAAAATTAGAGAA
>JAWOBS010000314.1:0-15323 GCA_046484145.1 Bacteroidales bacterium | reverse complement strand
ATAAACACTTGATGAACTGGCATACACAAATCTTTTTACCTTGTTTTCTTTTGCTGCTACAAGCATATTCAAAAAGCCTGTAACATTCGCCTGGTTGGTGGCAAGAGGATTGTTTATTGATCTGGGTACCGACCCAAGAGCAGCCTGATGAAGCACGTAGTCTGCACTTTTGCATGCATTTTTGCAGGTTTCAATATCGGTGATGTCTCCCTCAATCATTTTAAAATTATCATGATTCAGAAATGGTGCAATGTTTTCTTTAAAGCCGGTAGAATAATTGTCCAGCACTACAACTTTTCCAGCACCATTTTTAAGGAGGTATTCAACAATATTTGACCCGATAAAGCCTGCACCGCCGGTTACAAGGAATGTAAGCCTGCTTATATCTTGATTATGAAATTCTTTTTTGTACATAATTATCTTTTCTGGTATTGTTTTTCGTAATAATCCTGGTAGTTTCCGGTTGTGACATTCTTAAGCCATTCTTCATTATCCAGGTACCAGTCAACAGTTTTTTCCAGTCCCTCTTCAAAGTTAACAGAAGGTTTCCAGCCAAGTTCATTTTGAAGTTTTGATGCATCAATTGCGTATCTCAGGTCATGCCCGGCCCTGTCTTTCACGTAAGAAATAAGAGATTCAGAAGCTTTTTCAGGCCTGTTAAGTTTTTTATCCATTATCTTACATAAAAGCTTAATAAGGTCAATATTTTTCCATTCATTATGTCCGCCAATATTGTATGTTTCCCCGGTTTTTCCTTTATGAAATATAAGGTCAATAGCCTCTGCATGATCAATTACATAGAGCCAGTCGCGCACATTCTCACCTTTTCCATAGACCGGCAATGGCTTGTTGTTTATAATATTATTAATAAATAACGGAATTAATTTCTCAGGAAATTGATTAGGCCCATAATTATTTGAGCAGTTTGAAATTACTATTGGCATTTTGTAAGTATGATACCAGGCACGCACAAAATGGTCGCTTGATGCTTTGGATGCGGAATAAGGGCTACGTGGGTCGTATGCAGTATCTTCAACAAAAAGGCCTGTTTCACCCAAAGAACCGTAAACCTCATCAGTAGAAATATGGTAAAACATTTTATCCTTAGTATCATCCGCCCATACTTTTTTTGATGCATTTAAAAGATTGACAGTTCCAATCACATTGGTATTAATAAATTCCATAGGATTTGATATTGATCTGTCAACATGTGATTCTGCAGCAAGGTGAATTACAGCATCAAATTTTTCTTTTTCAAAAAGGCCAAACACAAATTGTGCATCACTAATATCACCTTTGATAAACTTATAATTAGGAGCATTTTCAACTTCTCTCAGGTTTTCAAGGTTTCCTGCATATGTAAGATTGTCGAGATTGTAGATTTTATAATCGGAATATTTTTTAACAAACAGTTTTATAACATGAGAACCAATAAAACCGGCGCCTCCGGTAATAAGAATTTTTTTCATCAAAAAGTTATGTTTTTAAATTAAAGAATGCAATTTATATTTTTATTTCCTTAGAATTCCGCTTTCCATTTGTTTTTCCCACTTCCATGCAGAGGAGAGCATATCTTTAAGGCCTTTTTCAGCTTTCCACTTAAGCGTTTTGTTGGCATAAGTTGTGTCAGCATAGATCACGGGCACATCTCCCGGCCGCCTGGGAGCTATAGTGTATGGTATTTTAACATTATTGACTTCTTCAAAAGTTTTAATGATTTCCATTACACTATAACCTTTACCAGTCCCAAGGTTAAAAGTTTCTATTTTCTCATCAGCTTCCTCATTAAGAAGCCTGTTCATAGCAGCAACATGTGCTTTGGCCAGGTCAACAACATGAATATAATCCCGGATGCAAGTTCCATCCGCTGTGTCATAATCATCTCCAAATACTTCCAGTTGTTTCTGTTTGCCTATAGCAGTTTGTGTTATAAATGGCACCAGGTTGTTTGGTTTCCCGATAGGAAGTTCACCAATTAATGCTGATTCGTTAGCTCCTATAGGGTTGAAATACCTTAGTAAACTACCTTTAAGGTTAGTATTTCTTGCAACATCATGAATTATCTCTTCGCAAATTTGTTTGGTATTACTATATGGGGAAGTAGCTTTTTTTATCGGTTCATTTTCTGTTATTGGCAGTTTTTCAGGCTCCCCATAAACGGTGCATGATGAAGAAAACACAATTTTATTACATCTTATAACTGCCATGCTGTCAAGAAGGTTAATTAAAGACAGAATGTTGTTATTATAATAGATCAAAGGAAATCTGACAGATTCTCCCACAGCCTTAAAGGCGGCAAAATGAATTATTCCATCTATGTGATTATGCGTGTTAAAAAAGCTACGTAGCTTGGTGTGGTCACAAAGGTTAATGTTGTAAAACGCGGGTTTTTTCCCGGTGATTTTTTCTATTTGCTTTACGATTTGTTGTCGTGAATTAGAAAGATCATCAATAATAATCACTTCAAAACCGCTGTTTTGAAGTTCTACAACTGTGTGGGAACCAATGTAGCCCGTACCGCCTGTAACTATTATTTTTTTCGCCATAATAACATGATTAAAAACTCCAATAAGACATTTTTTTGATTTTATTACGGTAAATACCTTTAATATCAACTAAAATAGGATTTTTTGTATTTCTCATCAAACCGATAAAATCATCTTCGGTATAATTCATATAGGGTTCATGATTGACAGCAACAATAACGGCATCATAGTCATCTTTGATATTATCAACCAGGGTAAAATCATATTCTTCCTTAAGCTCCTCACTGTTAGCGTATGGATCAGTAACATCCACTTTCAATCCATAAGATTTAAGCTCGCATATTACATCTGCAACTTTAGAGTTTCTAATGTCGCTAACATTTTCTTTAAAGGTAGCTCCCATAACGAGAACTTTGCTGTTTAAAATGTTTTTTCCTGCCGCAATAAGTTTTTTAACCAATTGTTTTGCTGCATAAAAACCCATAGAGTCATTGACAAATCTTCCTGAGTTAATAATTTGAGGATGATATCTGAATTCTTTAGCCTTAAAAACCAGGTAATACGGATCAACGCCTATGCAGTGCCCGCCAACCAAACCGGGATAGAATTTTAGGAAATTCCACTTTGTTCCGGCAGCTTCTAACACATCAAAGGTGTTAATGCCCATTCGGTTAAAAATGATAGAAAGCTCATTCATTAGTGCGATGTTGACGTCTCTTTGAGTATTCTCAATAATTTTGGCTGCTTCTGCTACTTTAAGTGAGGGTGCCCTGTGAACACCAGCCGTAACAATTAGTTCATATGTTTTTGCAATGTTTTCAAGAGCCTCTTCATCACAACCTGAAACTACCTTTGTAATTGTAGTGATGGTATGTTCTTTGTCTCCAGGATTGATTCGCTCAGGGCTATATCCAACTTTAAAATCTGTTCCAACTTTTAACCCGGACATTTCTTCCAGGATAGGAATGCAGTCTTCTTCTGTACATCCAGGATACACCGTAGATTCATAAACGACATAGTCACCTTTTTTCAATGCTTTACCAACAGCTCTGGATGCTGAGAGAACAGGGGATAGGTCGGGAAGATTGTGCTTATCAATAGGCGTAGGAACTCCTACTATATGAAAGTTTGCTTTTTTAAGATCTTCAGCTTTAGATGTAAAAAAGATGTCGCAACCCTCAAAATCCTTTGAGTCCAATTCATTGTTTGGGTCTATATTTTTTTTCATCTTTTCAACCCGGTCATCCTTTATGTCAAATCCTATTACTTTAACTTGTCTGGCAAACTCCAAAGCGATTGGCAAGCCTACATAACCCAGTCCAATTACAGAAAGGACTGCTTCTTTATCCAGTAATTTTTCGTAAATATTCATATATGTTTATTTTGCTGTTATATTTTTTTTGTGTTAATTTCCTTTAACAAAGATAATAAAGTGGAATATATTAAGACTTTAATTTCTTTTTGTTTTTTTCAATAGCGCCTTGTCTCTCAAAGAATATATTCTCTCGATTATCTCAACTACTTTAAGTCCTTCCAACGCATTAGTAGTAATGGTTGTATTGCCTTTAAGAACATCGATTACATTTTGGATTACAAAGTGATGATTTGCCGCACTACCTTTATATGCACCATAATCATTAGGTGGCAGGCAAGGTTCCAGCTTAGGCATTTTGTAATCTTTGATATGGCAGTATTCAACCTCATTCATGTACTGGCCGCCTATTTTTATACTTCCCTTACTGCCAACAATTGTCATACTCGACTCCATGTTTTTATCCCAAACAGCAGTAGAGTAATTTATACAGCCCATTCCACCGTTAACAAACTTAAATCCGACAATTCCCGAATCTTCAAAGTCAGTGAGTTTCTTATGTGTAAAATCATCAAAACTACCTTGTATGTCTTTAATGTCGCCAAAGAGCCAGTAAAGAATATCCAAAAAATGAGAAAATTGCGTAAATAAGGTGCCGCCATCAAGTTCCTGCTTTCCTTTCCAGTTATCTTTTTTATAATATCTCTCATCCCTGTTCCAGTAGCAGTTTACCTGCACCATGTGTATGTTTCCAAGTATTTTTTTCTCAATAACATCTTTTATCCATAAAGAAGGGGGACTGTACCTGTTTTGCATTACAATAAATACTTGCCTCGATACATGCAATGCTTTGTAAATGACAGCTTCACAATCACTTTTGGTTAGTGCCATAGGTTTTTCACAAACAACATGGATCTTTTTTTCAAGAGCCATTAGGCTTTGAGAGGCGTGATATCCATTAGGCGTACAGATATTTAAAACATCAATGTCTTTTTCTTTTTTTAAAAGGTCTTCTATAGACTGGTAAAAAGGCACTTTGTATTTATCAATTCCCAATTCTTTATGTGGTTTTATATCACATAAGGCAACTAATTCTGCCTGGGGGTTAGCAAATATCATTTCTGCATGCCTTTTCCCGATGTGGCCACAACCTACAACGGCAAATCTTATTTTTTCTCTTTGAATATTCATTATGTATCCAGTTTGTAAACTTTAGCATTTTTTAGTTGATATTTCTCTTTGCTTTCCGGGCATTCAGCAATTCCTTTATTGTTAAATTCCAGCCTGTGTCCGTAAGTGCTCATCCATCCAATATGTTTTGCAGGATTTCCTACAACCAAAGAATAAGGATGTACATCTTTAATTACCACAGCACCTGCACCTATAAAAGCATATTCACCAATTTCAATTCCACAGACAATTGTAGCATTTGCACCGATTGATGCACCTTTTTTCACAAGAGTCTTTACATACTGCTCTTTTCTTACAACAGCACTCCTGGGATTTACGATATTAGTGAACACCATTGATGGCCCGAGGAAAACATCATCTTCGCATATTACTCCGGTGTATATTGAAACATTGTTTTGTACTTTTACATTGTTACCCAAAATCACTCCGGGAGAAACAACCACATTTTGTCCGAAATTGCAATTTTCGCCTATCTCACAGTCAGACATGATATGTGTAAAGTGCCATATTTTTGTTCCTTTACCTATTTTACAGCCGGAATCTATTACTGCAGTTTCATGGTGGAAGTAATTATTATCAGTCATAAATTTTATATTTAATCATTAGCTTAACCAACAAACTCCAATACACTTGATGTAATATATTCAAGTTGTTCTTGTTCAAGTTCTGTATGCATTGGCAAAGAAATAACTGATTTACTAAGCATTTCTGTAACAGGGAAGTCGCCTTCTTTATACCTTGGATCCATATATGCTTTTTGCATATGCAGCGGTACCGGGTAATAAATCATTGCCGGAATATCTTTTGACATTAAATATTCTTGCAGTTTGTTCCTGTCAATGTTTTTTGTAATAAGTGTGTATTGATGAAATACGTGAGTTGAAAACTCACTTCTCTTAGGTGTTACTAGGTTTGGATTATTCGCAAAGGCATTGTCATAAAAGTCAGCTGCATTTTGCCTTGCAGCAGCATAATCATCAAGATGCTTTAGTTTAATTCTTAGAATGGCAGCTTGTACACTGTCTAACCTTGAGTTTACCCCAACTGAATCATGATAATATCTAACCTGCATTCCGTGATTCACAACAACTCTAAGCTCTTTTGCCAGCTCATCATTATTTGTAAAGATTGCTCCGCCATCACCATAGCAACCAAGGTTTTTGGACGGAAAAAATGATGTAGCTCCAACATCACCTATTGTTCCTGCTTTTTTTCTTTCACCGTTCTTAAAAATATAATCAGCCCCGATAGCCTGGGCATTATCTTCAATAATATATAAATTATGTTTTTTTGCTATGTCTGAAATGGCTTCCATATCGGCACATTGCCCAAATAAATGAACTGGTACAATAGCTTTTGTTTTCGGTGTAATTGCTTTTTCCAAAGCTGCCGGGTCAATATTAAAAGTATCAGGCAATACATCAACCAAAACAGGTGTTAATCCCAGCAATGCGATAACCTCAACTGTTGCAACAAAGGTAAAAGATGATGTAATTACCTCGTCTCCGGGTTTAAGCCCAAGTCCCATCATTGCTACCTGCAATGCATCAGTGCCGTTTGCACATGGTATTACATTTTTTACTCCCAGGTAGTTTTCCATCTCACTTTGGAAGTTTTTTACTTCAGGGCCGTTGATATATTGGGTAGAACGAATTACATCAATAACTGCCTCGTCAATCTCTTTTTGGATTTTTTGGTATTGACTTTTAAGGTCAACCATTTGTATTTTCTTCATATGGATAAGCTATATTAAATTTGTATTTTTTTAACGTACAAATATATAAAGATTATCAGTGCGATTATTGATATTGTTTTATAATCCTTGTTTGATTAACAAATAAGTTTATACTTTTGAATTGCTTTAATTAACAATCTTTTTTTTAAAGTATTTTAAGCTATATTTACAAATTAAAATGATACTTGCCAATGCGTACTTTATATAATATCTCCATTTGTTTTTATTTATTTTTGATAAAACTGTTTTCTGTTTTTAGCAAAAAAGCAAAAAAGTGGATTAGCGGCAGAAAGAATATTTTTACCAATATGGAGTTTGAGGCCGAGGATGGTGAAGATAGTTATATCTGGTTTCATTGCGCCTCCTTGGGAGAGTTTGAGCAGGGCAGGCCTGTTATGGAAAAGATGAAAAAGCTTTATCCTGAGAAATATATTTTATTGACATTTTTTTCTCCTTCCGGTTATGAGAACAAAAAAGGATATAAAGGTGCTGATTATATTTTTTATTTGCCAATAGACACAGCTGCCAATGCCAAAAGATTTCTCGATATCTGGAAGCCTGAGTTGGCAGTATTTGTTAAATATGAATTTTGGTTTAATTATATAGATGAGTTATATAAAAGAAATATTCCAATTGTTTTTATTTCATCAATATTCAGAAAAGGCCAGCATTTTTTCAGATTTTATGGTTCATGGTTCAGAAAACAGCTAAGAAAGGTTACATATTTTTTTGTTCAGAATAAGGAATCTGTCATATATTTAAATAATATTGGTGTCAGAAATGCTATTGTCAGTGGTGACACACGTTTTGACAGGGTATTTGAAATAAAAACCAACCCCAGAACATTTAAAGATGTTGAGAGTTTTATTCAAGGCTCTATTATATTTATAGCAGGAAGCACCTGGAATAAAGACCATGAGGTTCTTTTGCCACTGGTAAACAAAAGTTATAAAGGCATTAAGTATATAATTGTACCGCATGAAATTGATAAAAACAGCATAGAGAATTTAGAAAAAAGAATAAACGGAAAAAGTGTTAAATTATCTGATGAGGATAAGAGTGCTTATCCTGAGGCGCAGGTATTGATTGTTGATAGTGTTGGTATGCTTTCTCAATTATATCAATATGCATCAGTTGCTTATATTGGAGGTGGGTTTGGTAAAGGAGTACATAATATCTTAGAAGCTGCTGTTTTTGGCATGCCTGTTTTTTTCGGCCCGAATTATAATAAGTTCCAGGAAGCCAGAGAACTGATAAAATATGGAGGGGCATTTAGCATAAAATCAGATAATGAATTAATTAATCATACATACAGGATATTGAGTAATTATAATATTTTAAAAGAGACGTCTGAAATATCTAAAGAATATGTAAGCTTGAAAAAGGGAGCTACAGATAAAATAATCACATATCTGCAAGCTATGGTAAACAATTCGAAAGAGCTTGTTGCCAAAATGCATAAAGAGATAAATCTGAATTAAAAAAAAGCTGCCTGATTATTGAGGCAGCTTTTTTTTTAATTATAACGAATTGCTAATTTATCTTGAGGCGACTTCCCCTCTTAATGTAGAGTAATTAATCTTAAGGGCATTTACCTTTCTGAGTTCTTGTTTAACATCAGTTACAATACCCATCCTGGTATCTTTATCCACTTTAAGTGAAGTCGTCAATAGCGGTCTCTCAGCTTCCGGTTTTGATTGTCTTTCAGCTTCTATAAAAGCCGGGATTTCGCTAACCGAGGCAAAAGCATCGTTGAGTTGTATCTTTGGCTCTGTGCCAAATTGTGATTGCAAAGGAGGGCCAATGTAAATAAAACTTACAAGAGACTTCCTTTCCAGTTTTTGGATTTCAGTAGCCTGTGGCAAGCTGACTTTTACAAATAATGTTGTTTCTCTCATTACGGTAGTAACCATAAAGAAGAATAGCAACATAAAAATGATGTCAGGCAGCGATGCCGTATTTATCTTTTGGCTCTTAGGAGCACTGTCTTTTTTAAATCTACCCATTATCTATCTCCTCCTACATCTTTTGGTTCTGCTTCTGAAATAGCCATAGGAACAGCTTTTCTAACTGCCCTGATATAATCTTCATTTTCTAATTCAGAAAACTCTTTTCCAAAATAATTTCTGGAAACGTTGTCTCTTAAATCGTTAATAGCGGCAGCCAGCTCATTTTGAACAGAAATATACATTTCATAGGATGTATTTCTGTCATTCTGGAGCGAAATCACTGCCTTCGAGACTTCAATTTCTCCAATGTGATCTATAGTTTCGATCTTTTTTTCAGGCATTGAGGAATCGTTTGTTGGGTTTGAGACAAACTCCTTTGTACGACTCCTTAAGTTTTTAACGTCTTCGATCTGACCTTCAACCATAAGCCTGTCAAATTGATCAACAAGTACCACCAAAACATTTCTCTCTCTAACAGGAGGAGGTGGTGGTGCATTAGGGTCAATTGGCGGCGGCAATACTCTTAATATACCTGAGTCAATATCCATTGTAGTAGTTACAAGGAAGAATATCAGGAGCAAAAAGGCAATGTCGGCCATTGAGCCTGCGTTTATTTCTGGATTCATTCTAGCCATAGAAGAACTCCTTTTTTTTTATTTTGTAAATAACTTTGATAACTCAGTATAAATTGCGGATACAATACCAACTCCAATTAAAATGAACACAGTGATTATACCTGCACTTATCCATTTTGAAGTAGTAGATCCTACATCTTGAGCTGCATACGGCTCATTGCTGGCGAATGCAAAAGCAATGAACACTATAGCCAGCAGGGCAACTAAGCCAATAATGGTTCCTTTTGCCTTCCGAAAATCCTGAACAAAATGAATAATCGGAAACATCACAGCAGTAAATGCAGCAATACCCAAAAGAGCATATGTTACATATATAGCTATGTCTAAAAATAGTTGATCGTTCATAATTTCGGAATATTTTTATTTATTGTGCTTAATTAAAATATCTATAAATGATATTGTTGAGTCTTCCATAGAGTTTACAATACCATCAACTTTTGAAACAATGTAATTGTAGAATATCTGCAAAATAACAGCTACAATCAAACCAAATACAGTTGTTAAAAGGGCGACTTTAATACCGGAAGCAACGATAGTAGGTGAAATATCACCGGCTGCAGCAATATTGTCGAAAGCGCCAATCATACCAATTACTGTACCCATGAAACCAAGCATAGGAGCAATGGCGATAAACAGAGAGATCCATGTAAGATTCATCTCAAGGCGTCCCATTAAAACACTGCCATAAGAAACAATTGATTTTTCAACTACCTCCATGCCTTCGTTTACACGGTCAAGACCTTGATAATAAATACTTGCAACAGGGCCTCTTGTGTTTCTGCAAACTTCTTTAGCTGCTTCTACACCACCTGATTTAAGTGCTTCTTCAACATTGTTTAATAGCTTAGAAGTGTTTGTAGTAGAAAGATTCAGGTAAATAATTCTTTCAATACACAAACCAAGTCCAATAACCAAACACAGGAGAATAATACTCATAAATGCAGGACCACCATCGATGAATTGTTCTTTCAAAATGAAATGAAAGGTTTTGTCTTCTTCGGCTTCCTCATCAGAAGTTTCTGCCAATGCTGTTGCAGGATCAACTTCTTCCTCAGCTTCTTCAGCTTCTTCAGTTTCAGCAATAGTGTCATTTTCTACAACTTCGGCTTCTGCCGTTTCTTCTTGAACCTCAGCTTTTACTATGGTGTTTAAACCAAATGTGAATAAAGCTGCTACTGTAAATAGAACTAATAGTTTTTTCATAGCGAAATCTTATAAGTTTTGATTAGAATTTTGTTTATTGATTTATTCAAAAGATTAATTAAAAATCGCGGAGAGAGTGGGATTCGAACCCACGATACCCTTGTGAGGTATACACACTTTCCAGGCGTGCGCCTTCGACCACTCGGCCACCTCTCCATTATAAAAAGCATTTTTAAGATCGTTTTTCAGCTTGCTAAAATACAAAAAAAATGATACAAATATGTTTTTTGATTTTTTTTTAAGCTATAAAAAATGAACGGGTATTAAATTTTCAGCAAAAGTACTTTTATTATCAATGCTAAAAATAAAAAATTATTGCATGATGAGAGAATTGTTTTTTATCAGATAAAAAAATGTGTTAAATTTAGAAATTAAAATAGCTACTTTAGTAAAATGAATTACTGCTATCTGTGTTTTATAAATGATTAATATTTTTCAATATGAGTAAAACTAAAAAGCCTAAAATATTTGTGCTCGATACTTCTGTTATCTTGTACAATCATAGTTCTGTTAACAGTTTTGATGATAATGATGTCGTTATTCCCATAACCGTGCTTGAAGAACTGGATCAGTTTAAAAAAGGAAATGATACTAAAAATTTTGAAACGCGTGAATTTATTCGCATTCTGGATAATTTGTCAGTAAGTAATAGTTTGCAAGACTGGGTGCCGGTTGGAAATAAGAAAGGCGGCAGGATAAAAGTTGTCATGAATCAGGCAGTTAATGGAGACGCTTGTAAGATATTTGGCGAGGACAAACCTGATCACAGAATTTTAAATACTGCTTTATTCGTTGCAAAAGAAAATCCTGACAGAAAAGTGGTGCTGGTATCAAAAGACATCAATCTTAGGTTAAAGGCAAAGTCCTTAAATATTTCTGCAGAGGATTTTGAAACAGGAAAAATAAAAAACATCGAAGAGCTTTATACCGGAAAGTCTGAGATAAAAAATGCAAAATCAGCAGTTATAAATGATTTATATGATAAAGGCTTTTGTGATATATCCGATATAGGAATTAAAGAGCCAATAGCTAATCATTATTATATTATAACAAGCGGACAAAAATCCGTTTTAGCATTTTATAATCCACTGTCATTACAGATAGAACGTGTTGAAAAAAGAACTATACAAAGGATTACTCCCAGAAATGCGGAGCAGGTTTTTGCATTACATGCAATATTAAATAAAAATGTAAAGCTGGTTACACTTCAGGGTGTGGCCGGAACCGGCAAAACTCTTCTTGCTCTTGCCGGTGCTCTTGAACAAAGGGCCATGTTTGAACAGGTTTATGTGGCCAGGCCAATAGTGCCTTTATCAAACAGGGATATTGGGTTTTTACCCGGAGATATTAGCTCAAAGATCAGCCCATATATGGAGCCTTTATATGATAATTTAAAGTTCATACAAAAGCAATTTTTTGATCAGGATAAGAATTTTAAAAACATAACAGAGGCTTTGGAAAATGAAAAAATTGTTGTATCTCCTCTTGCATACATAAGAGGCAGAAGCCTGTCAGATATAATATTTATTATTGATGAAGCTCAAAATCTTACACCCCATGAGGTGAAGACTATAATAACCAGGGCCGGAGAAAATACTAAGATGATCTTTACCGGTGATGTATATCAAATTGATACTCCTTATCTTGATGCACAAAGTAACGGGCTGTCTTATTTAATAGACAGGATCAAGGATAATCCAATTTATGCTCATGTAAGGCTGGAAAAAGGGGAGCGTTCTGAATTGGCAAATCTTGCAAATCAGTTGTAATCAGCTAGTCTTTATATAATACGGTTGTTACTGTTTGTCCAACAGCTTTTAATGTTTCAGGATCAATATAATCAATTGTATCATCCATTGTGTGCCACTGCTCGAAAAAATTATGTCCGGAAGACATATTCTGATGTATGATATTAATTGTAGGGATGTTTCTAATTGTATTAATGTAGTAATGATCATCAAGGATATGTCCTACTCTTTGCTTTATAAAAAAGTCTGAATAACCAATATTATGAGCTGTATCCCATACTTTTCTGACTATCCCGGGTGCAAAATAATATGAGTATTCCTCATGGTAGAATTTTGCATTTTCAGCTCCGACCATATCTAGCAGTATACCATAATTTGCATAATAATTACCTATATGAGGATTTTTTGCCCAGTACTGCGAACCAAGAGCCCATGTGTCATCAGATGATGATTTATGATTAGCATGCTCGCCATAATCTTCTGCGTCAAAAAATATTATGTCAACTCCTTTATCTATAGGCGTATTGTTTAGTAATCTTGCTATTTCCAGGAGCACTGCTACGCCGCTTGCTCCGTCATTTGCACCATCAATTGGAGAATAATGATTTTCAGGGTCAGGGTCATAATCGGCAAAAGGCCGCGTGTCCCAATGCGCGCATAGTAATACTCTTTTTCGTTTTTCAGGATTAAAGCTGCCTATGATGTTTTTTATATTTAATACAGTGCCATCATAAGCCCTGACTTTTGCTTTTTGAACATAAACTGTGTCTGAGAACCTCTCAAGTGTTTCGATTAGAAATTCACTGCATTTTTTATGAGATTCTGTATTCGGAACCCTTGGCCCAAATGAAACTTGTTTCTCGACAAAAATATATGCGGAATCAGCATTAAAATCAGGAACTTCTACTTTCTTGCCTGCAGATTCCTTTAAATTGCTTTTTGTGGCTTCGGATTTCTTTTCACTGGAACATGAAATGAAAAACATTACAAAAATAAGTGAAGCAATAAATCTTGAGTTGATTATATTCATCTGGAACTTTTTTGCAAATTTAATAAATAATAGAATTATGCAACTTGCTTTTTTACAGCTTAAAGCCTTATTGTTTTAAACTAAAAAATTCCAAACATATTGTTGATAACTATTAAACAGCTAAGCTGCTTGTAAACCAATGCTTTTGGTTTTTTAAGTAATATATTTTTAAAAAAAAACAAAAATAATAGCAAAGAGTTTGAAAAAATTTAACTTATTTAGATGTGTAAATATATAACTATTTGTCAGTTATCTTTTAAAGAAATGGCATTCTGTCTAAAAAAACACATTTTTTTTAAAAACTGCTTTGTTGTATTTAATTATTTTTTTATGGAAAAAAGGATAAAAAATAAAGAAAAAGATAATGGGTCTCCTGTGGCAAGGGCTGGTTTGAAACAAAAAGAACAGATACAGTTTTATAGAAGTGTTTTTGCTTCAATGGAATGTGTGTTGTTTATTTACGATGTTGCTAACAATAATTTATTATGGATAAACGACCATCATAAAAAAGTTATAGGTGAAAAATTATCGTTGGGTAAAATCCAACCGGAAACAATACAGAGATATTTCCACCAGGATGATATGGAGCTGTATAATGAAGTAAAATCCTATTTTGAAAAGAAAAAAAGAGGTTCTTATTCATGCTTTCATAAGATTGTGAGTTCGGATGGCGAAAGCAAATGGATATATACAAACCTGAAGATTTTCAGGAAAACTCCTGATAATAAAACTATTGAGCTATTGGGTTTTGCAGTTGATTTTTCTAATGACCTGAATAATAACAAGTACACTGATAAGGTGCTAAAAGAAAAGCTAAAAAAAGCAAACATTAAGGTAATTGACATAATCTCAAAGCGCGAATTGGAGGTTATTAAATATTTTGCTAATGGCTACAAAACAAAGGAAATAGCAGAAGAGCTTAATATAAGTTTCCACACCGTTAATAATCACAGAAAGAATATTTTAAAGAAGCTTGATTTGCGAAATATTGCTGCAATGGTTAACTTTGCCGTAGAAAATGGCTTACATTAAATATGAAACTATGAAAAAAACAGCTTCTTTATTTTTGTTTATGCTTTTATTTGCATTTACTGCAAGTGCCCAAAAAGTTTTTACCGTTGAATATAGTCATCAGGCCGATGTTGAGGTTTATGTTGTTGACTATGAGCATCAGGCTGATTTAAAAGTTTACAAGGTAGATTATTCTCACCAGGCCGGTAAAAACGATGGAAAATGGTTTTTTGTTGAGTATGGGCATCAGGCCGATAAAAAAATATATTTTGTTGATTACGAGCATCAGGCGGATGTAAAGATATATTTTGTTGAATACTCGCATCAGGCTGGATGGAAAGAGAACTCAAAAAGGCATTTGTTTTATTAGATTAAGGATTTGCCGGAAAACCAATCTTAATAAGTTTTATCTATCCAGTTAACAATGTCTTTTATAACGTCTTCATGCACATTCCCCGGTTTGGAGTACTCTTCAGGGTTTGGCTCTCCGGTTCCGTGGATAAATAGATGATTTAGTCCCGGATACCACTTAAAGCTAACATTCTCTTTAGAGCTTAATCCTGAACGCCAGCCATAAAATTCTCTCATAGGAATTTGGTAATCTCTCTCTCCCTGCAGCACTATAATTGGCTGTTTAAGGTTTGCAGCAACTTCCACATGTTCGTAGTTTATAATGTCAAGCCAAAAACAGGCATTCCAAAAAACCAGATCAGAAGCAGGTGTTTGTTTGTCAAATTCTTGTTCCCTGATTATCTGAATTTTTTCTTTCATATAATTAATGTGATCTTCAAGCTCTTCTGTTGGAGTTTGAATCGACAGTAAGTAGTCATACTGACGTTCTATTACATCATATATTTTATTGCTATTTACTCCCATCAATATTAATCCTGAGACATCATCATTGTTTTCTGCGATTCTTGGTGCTGCCAGTCCGCCCATGCTATGTCCCAGTATAATTATTTTATTATAATCTATTCTTTCTATCGATTTAGCTGCGCTAATAACATCATGAACATCGTTTTC
>JAWOBS010000306.1:0-3768 GCA_046484145.1 Bacteroidales bacterium | reverse complement strand
GTGTGCACATATTTCGGAAAAATACCAGGATACAGGAATAGACATTGATTCGGCTAAGTATTATGCAAAAAAGGCTATTAATATCGCTGGCAAACACTTAGATGAAAACGCAGACAGTGATGATTTTGATGAAACCGAAAAATATTATATCAAGTATGAAGCTAAGGCGTATTATGTTTTTGGGTTTTGCTATTTGGATGAGGGCAACTTCAGCGAGGCTATTCCCCAATTTGAAGAAGCCATTGCTTTATGCGAAAGTATAGATTTGAAAGAAGGAATTGCAGAGAATTATACTCCCTTAGGAATAATTCAATATACAATGGGTAATTATGATGGTGCTATTGATTATTTTCAAAAAGGGCTGGATATTTTTATTGAAATTGAAGACTCTCTCAGTATAGCAAGCGCATATAATAATATCGGCATCATTTATCGCAACCGGGGTCTTTATGATAAAGCCATGGAAAATTACATTTATAGCCTGAAGGTTTATGAAAAAGCAGGAAACAAGAGGGGAGAGGCAAGTGCTAATTTGAATATAGGGATAATTCAGAATGAACAGGAAAACTATGAACTTGCTTTATATTACTACTTTAAGGCTTTGGAGTTGTTTGAAGAAATAAATGCAAAAAGAGAACTAAACAGGCTTTATAATAATATAGGCCTGGTTTATAATAATATGGCTACGGATTTGGAGGTGAAGCATGATGAAGAAAGTAAGACGGACGAAAAAGAGATTGAAAGCTTGAAAAAGGAGTATTATGATAAAGCTTTGGAGTACTTTGACAATTCCCTTTCCCTTGCCACAGAAATGAATGATAAGTATGCAATGTCAGCTAATTTCATGAATATTGGCAGCATTTATAAAGATTTAAAACTATATTCAAAAGCACTAAGCCCATTTTACGAGGCTCTCAAAATAAACAAAGATATTGGCGATGTGGCCGGCCAGGCAATGGTTTACAGTAATTTATCAGGCTTGTATGTTGAGTTATATTTAGAATTAACAGATAGGAATGATGAAGAGTCAGAAAAACTAAAAGAAGATTACCTTGAAAATGCAATAAGCTATGGTAAAAGATCATACAGCATAGCATTAGATATTGGCTCCTTGCCTACACAGCGTACTGCTGCAAAAAGCCTGTTAGATGCATATAAAAACTTCGGTGATTCTGATAAGGCGCTTGAATTTGCTGAGCTCTTCATTAATGTTAATCAGCAAATATTTAATGAAGAAAGAGCCCGTGCTCTTACAGAAATGCAAACTAAATATGAGGCAGAAAAGAAAGAGCTGGAAATAGAAAACCTTAACAAAGAAAATGCACTCAGGAAAGCTGAACTTGCTCAAAGTGAAGAGCAAAGGAAAAGGCAACTCGTGATCATATATGCTTTTGTTGTTGGTTTTATAATAATTGCTGTTTTCTCATTTCTCCTTTTACGATTGTTTATTCAAAAGAAAAAAGCGAATATTTTATTGGCAAGCCAAAAACAACAGATTGAACAAAAGAACGATATGCTTGAGGAAGCTAATGAAGAAATTAAATCTCAGAAAGAAGAAATAGAGGTTCAGCACGATACTGTTGTAAAACAAAAAGATTTTATTGAAAAGCAAAAAACCAGGATAGAAGATTCGATCAGATATGCTAAGAGAATTCAAAATGCAATGCTGCCAACAAATGAAGACATAAAACCACTGGTTGATGATTATTTTATTCTATTCCAACCAAAAGATGTTGTCTCAGGCGACTTTTACTGGGCAACTTCTGAGAGCGACTGGTCAATTATGGTTGCAGCAGACTGCACAGGCCACGGAGTGCCGGGTGCTTTTATGTCAATGCTTGGTATTAGCTTCCTGAACCAGATTATATCTAAAAAGGGATTTTCAAATGCAGCCCGTGTACTTGCCGAACTCAGAGAGCTTATTATAAAAGCATTAAAACAAACTTATGATGAAGACTCCCAGGTTGATGGCATGGATATAAGCCTTTTAGCTATAAATAAAAAAACGCTTACTTGTAACTGGGCCGGCGCGCATAATCCTTTATGGATAATTAAAAAAGATAATATCAACAAAGCTTTTGATGATATTATTGATAAAGTGGATGTTATAAAAGGTGATAAAATGCCTGTCTCTTTGCATGTTAGAATGGATAATTATACTAACCATAAAATAAGCCTTAATAAAGGTGATAAAATTTACATGTTCAGTGACGGGTATTCCGATCAGTTTGGAGGTGAAAAAGGACGCAAGATAAACAGTAAAGGGTTTAAGAAGATTATTGCCGAAATATCTCATCTGCCAATGGAACAACAAAAATCAATGCTTGAAGAGAAACTCGAAAATTGGAAAAACCCTGAAAACGGCAGACACTTTGAGCAGATTGATGATGTAGTTGTTTTTGGAATTGAGGTGTAATGTATTGCCTTCTGAAATTTTGTTGTGTTTGTAAAAATTCATCTTGCGATAATGCAATAATATCCTTAAACTTGCGATATTAAAAAAACAGAACTTAATTAATCCTCCATCCAATGCGATATCTGCTATCATTATTCTTAGTTGTTCCATTTTTTGTATCAGTATGTAATGCCAATGAGACAAAATACTACACTCTTAGCGAGGTTTTACAAATTGCAAAAGAGAATTCACCTGAGGCACAAATGGCTCAGCATCGTTTTAGGGGAAGCTACTGGCAACACAGAAGCTATAAAGCTGAATACCTTCCTCACCTTAGGTTTGACGGGACAATCCCAAATTTAAACAGAAATATTTCAGCCGTCACTTTGCCTGATGGTTCTGATGCTTTTATTCGTCGCAGCCTGGCGACTTCATCCGGAGCGTTAACGCTAAGCCAGACGGTTGGACTAACCGGCGGGCAGCTTTTTGTCAGTTCCGGACTGCAAAGAATTGACCTTATTAGAGATGATAATACAGAAGTATCATACTTGTCGACGCCTGTTAACATAGGCTTTCGACAGCCATTATTTGCTTATAACACGTATAAATGGGAGAGGAAAATCGAGCCCCTGAAATTTGAAGAAGCTAAAAGAAGGTATGTTGATGACCTTGAAACCATCTCTATAAGGGCAACTACCTTGTTTTTTGATTTATTGCTTGCGCAAATAAACATTGAGATCAGTGAGAAAAACCTAAGCAGCAATGATACTTTATACCAAATAGCAAAAGGGCGTTTTTCCCTGGGAAAAATTGCTGAAAATGAACTTTTGCAAATGGAGCTTAACCTTTTAAACTCCGAGGCGGCATACGAACAATCCTTAATTGATTACCAGGCTGCAATATTTCAGTTCAGGTCATATCTTGGTGTTGATAAAATAGAGGAAATTGAGTTAATACCTCCCGAGGAGCGTCACAATCTTGAAGTAGATGTTGACCAGGCCCTTGCGCAGGCGAAGAAAAACCGGCCGGATATTATAGCACAGCAGAGATACCTGGTTGAAGCAGAAAGTGAAGTTAGCAGGGCAAAAGCTGAAAGCAGGATGAATGCAAACCTTTTTGCTGTTTTTGGTTATACCCAAAGTGCTGATGAGCTTGATGCTGCTTATCAAAATCCTTTAGACCAGCAGCAACTGAGTGTTGGAATCTCGATTCCTATAATTGATTGGGGAGTAGGGAAGGGTAAGGTTAGAATGGCACAGTCGAACAGGGAACTGGTACAAACAACTGTAAAACAAGCCCTGACAGACTTTGAGCAGGAGGTCTTTCTGAGAGTGATGGAGTTTAATATGCTCGAAAACCAGCTTTATATTTCT
>JAWOBS010000284.1:0-9562 GCA_046484145.1 Bacteroidales bacterium | reverse complement strand
TTATTTCCCAAGTCTTCATATTAGAAGAAATTTCGAGAACAATCATTCTTTGCAAATAAGCTATAGCAAAAGAATTAACAGGCCACATAACAGAAATATTAATCCTTTTGTAAGATATAACAGCGAATATGACATTTCATACGGAAATCCCAACCTTGATCCTGAATATATCCATTCTTTCGAACTTGGATACACAAAATACTGGGAAACGACAACTCTTAATCCCAGCATATTCTACAGAAATACACAGGGAATGATTACAAGGTTTAGGACACTCAATGAAAATGGTGTTACCGAAACCACCTATGAAAATCTCAACCAGGGCATGGCATACGGAGTTGAACTTGTTGCTTCGCAAACAATAGCAAAATGGTGGAAAGTAAATGGTACCGTTTCATATTTCAGAAGAATAGTAGAAGGTGCCGGAGCACAAATGGATATTGAAAACGACAGTTACTCATATTCTGCAAGGCTGGTTAATAATTTTAACTTGCCAAAAGGATGGAATATACAACTTAACGGATATTACAGATCTCCAATTATCATGCTGCAGGGAGAAATGAAAGAAATGTATTCCGCTGACATTGGTGTAAGAAAAAACCTTCTTAACAATAAAGCTACGATTACTTTACGCGTTAGCGATATTTTTGACACACAAAAATTTGAGATGTATAATTATGGAGATAACTTTACAATGGAGTTTGACCGTAAAAGAAACAGCAGAATGGTTTATTTAGGCTTTTCTTATAGAATAAACGAATACGACCGAAGAAGAGATCAAAGAAGAGATTCTGAAATAAGAGATAACGGTGGTGATATTGACATAGATGAATTTTAAAACAAAGAGAAGGATGCCTCAAAATTGACTTGAGTGCATCCTTCATTTTTTTTATTGATTATATCCAAACAATTGTTTTGATTTAATAAATGCTGACACATATTTAGGAACCATATCCTCCCAAGTATCATCATTGTCTTTGATCTTTCTTAAAGCAATATGAGAAAAATAAGGCAATACTTCCTCCTTGTAATCCTTTATATCAAGAATAACATCATTATCAACCAAGTATTTATATAACAATTCAATATCATCATCTACAGGAATATTTTCTAAAGTCAGAACATCTTCATCCTCCCTTTCCTTGCCGGGATAAATATAAATCTTCAAATTATTTGAAAATAACTTCCCAAAAGCTTCAAGGATGCCTCCTTTAAGATCTGTATAATACTTCTTATTTATAACATTTTTAAATGTAAGAGCACCTATAACCATCCTGATATTCTTAAGCTTAAATCGTCCAAACCATTCAGACAGCTTATAAAACTCACGAAAATTGGAAACCATAACATTCTGTCCCATACCGCATAATATATCAACCCTGTCAAGAAAATCTCTTTCATCAAAATTCCCTTTTTCCATAAGATTATTAAGCGTCATTTCACATAAAACGAGAGTATCTTTTTTCTTGTTATCAAAACCAACATCTTTTTTAAATAAAGAGAAACCGGCCTTTAACATATCAAAACCGACATAAGTTATTGGCCTGAAACTACCTCTTAAAACCATGATGTTCTTTTTGTATAAAAGATCTGTGGGCTGATTAACACTTCCATAACGATCAAACATTATAACATTCGTCATTTTATTCTTCACAAGCTGAACAGCCAATAATCTGTTATCAACATAATCCAGCCCGGGGCCGTTCATTCTTATCATATCTATTTCTATTCTGTCATTGGATAAACCTTCCATCAATGACTTCAGAAAACTATTAGGATACTGATAATTGTAGAAACATGCATAAATTAGATTTACGCCAAGAATTCCAAGTGTTTTCTGTTGCAGCAAGCTGTCATTTTCAAGCAAGCTCACATGCATAACAACATCATTGGGTTCTTCTTCGGGCTTTAATTGAAATCTAACACCAATCCAACCATGAGCTTCATTATCTTTATTATAGTTTAATGTTGCAACTGTGTTTGCAAATGAAAAGAATCGTGTAATTGTTCCTCTCTTTGATCCCAAAACTGCTAAAAGATCATTATACTCTTTATCCAACATTTGTTTCAGGCGGCTTTCGCAAACATATCTGCCTGATTTGCTTTTCCCATACAACTTATCACTAAAATCCATATCATAAGCTGAAATAGTTTTAGCAATAGTACCTGATGCTCCACCCGATTGAAAAAAATAACGAGCTACCTCCTGCCCTCCACCAATCTCAGCAAAAGAACCATATAAGCTTTCCTCTAGATTGATAAAAAGTGCTTTACGGTTTGTATCCAGCTCTTCTCTGATTATATCACTTTGTGGCATATGTTTTTATTTTAAAATTAGTTCTTATAAATAATTTAACAAATATTTTCTTTTATTGTTGTCAAACATTTTTTCAACAAATCATTAATAAAATAAATAGATAAAAGTAAACCCGCTTATAAAAAATTAAATAATTTTGCTTTTAATAAAACATAACTCTAATATTGATATATGAAAATAACTATAGTTGGTACAGGATACGTCGGGCTTGTTTCCGGAGCTTGCTTTGCAGAAGTAGGTGTAGATGTCACATGTGTTGATGTTGATAAAGATAAGATTGACAAGTTAAATAATGGTATAATTCCAATATTTGAACCGGGATTAGAAACACTTGTAGTAAACAATAAAGAAAAAAATCGTTTAAAATTTTCAACAGACTTAAAAAAAGCTGTTCAACAAAGTGAAGTAGTTTTCATAGCTGTTGGGACTCCACCAGACGAAGATGGAAGTGCTGACTTACAGCATGTTCTAAAAGTAGCATCTGAAATAGGCAAATACATGAATGATTATTTGCTCATAGTAACAAAAAGTACTGTTCCTGTTGGAACTGCTGAAAAAATTAATAAAGCTATAACAAAGGAGCTCAAGGAGCGGGGCGAAAACATACAATTCGATATTGGCTCAAACCCTGAATTTTTAAAGGAAGGAGCCGCCATTGAAGACTTTATGAAGCCTGCAAGAATCATAGTGGGGGTAGAATCTGAAAAAGCAAAGTCATACATGCAAAAATTATATCAACCATTTACACTTAATGGGCACCCGATAATATTCATGGACATGCCTTCTGCTGAAATGACCAAGTATGCCGCAAATGCAATGCTGGCAACCAGAATCAGCTTTATGAATGAAATAGCTAACTTATGTGAGATATTAGGTGCAAATGTTAACATGGTGAGAGAAGGCATTGGAAGCGACCCCAGGATAGGGAATAAATTTATTTATCCGGGCATAGGTTATGGTGGCTCTTGTTTTCCTAAAGATGTTAAAGCACTTATAAAAACAGCAAAAGAGAACAACTATAAATTAAATATCATCGAAGCTGTTGAAAACACCAATAACAAGCAAAAAACTGTTATGGTTGATAAGATAAAAGCACATTTTAAAGGAAAGCTGAAGAATCTTAAAGTGGCTCTTTGGGGGCTTTCATTCAAACCTCAAACTGATGATATGCGGGAAGCACCTTCAATTGAAATTATTAAAGAACTATTAAAAGAAGGATGTAATATCTCTGCATACGACCCTGAAGCAATGATACAGGCTAAAAATATCATTGGAGATAAAATAACTTATGCTAATGACAAAGAAGAAGCAATAATAGATGCAGACTGTTTGATCCTTGTCACCGAATGGAATGGTTTTAAAATTCCAAATTTCCAGGTTATGAAAAAACTCATGAAACAAGCTGTGGTCTTTGACGGAAGAAACTTATATGATGAAAATGAGCTGGGTAACCTGGGGTTTGATTATTATGGAATTGGATTTAAACCGGTACTTAAGAAAAATGCTAATATTTAAACAAAGCACATATGAACATTCTTGTAACAGGTTGTAATGGCCAATTAGGTAAGGAAATTCAGCAATTGTCAAAAATTTACAAAGCTTTTGATTTTTTCTTTACAGATATTGATGATCTCAATATTACACAACAAGAAAAAGTTGCGAAATATGTAAAAGCCAACAAAATAGATTGCATAATTAACTGCGCAGCATATACTAATGTTGAACAAGCTGAAAATGACAGGGAAAATGCGAGTAGCATAAATACTGCTGCCGTTAAAAATATTGCTGAGGTAGCTGCTAAGGCAAATGCCCTGCTGATACATTTTTCAACAGATTATGTCTTTGATGGAAAAAACTTCAAACCATATACTGAAGGAGATACTGCCGGGCCAAAAAATTATTATGGTAAAACTAAGTTTGATGGTGAAATTGAAATTGTCTTCAATGCAAAAAGGGCAATAATAATAAGGACATCATGGCTTTACGGCTCTACCGGCAGTAATTTCGTTAAAACAATACTGGAAAAAGCAAAAGCTAACAAAGAACTTGATGTAATCTATGATCAAATTGGTACACCTACCTATGCAAGAGATCTTGCAAAGGCTGTTTTGGATATTATTCCAAAAGTAAAATCAAAAATCCGCACCGAAATTTACAACTACTCTAACGAGGGAGTGGCAAGCTGGTATGATTTTGCTAAAGCAATTATTGATATCAAAAATATTAAATGCAATATAAATCCGGTATTAACAAAAGACACTACAATTAATACAATACGGCCACAATACAGTGTGCTTAACAAAGCCAGGATAAAAGCCGATTTTGATTTAAAAATACCATATTGGAGAGATAGCTTAAAAGATTGTCTTGATTTATTATAAATTCAAGCTATAGTTTTAGCATTTTGATTAATATTTTATTAATTTAGTAGTGTTGTTTTACTGATAAAACTAAAAAATCACACAAAATAGTACCTGCTATGAAAACAAAAGTACTCTTATCCTTCATTATCGCAATTATTAGCTTCCCGTTATTTTCTCAAAATAATCAGCAGGAAGTCATTTCAACCGGTGGTAATCATTTTGAAAGCGAAGATTTGTCTGTAACCTTTACTGTAGGTGAAACCTTTGTTGAGACTTTATACAGCAATGAATACATTCTAACCCAGGGCTTTCACCAAACTAAGCTGACAATAGTAAATATTGAAGATGCTCCTGAGTTATATTTTAATATTACAGCATTTCCAAATCCTACAAACGATTTTGTTAATGTTAAAATTGAAGGCCATGATGCCTCAATTGACAACAAGTCGAAACTCCATTACTCAATCTTTGACATGAATGGGAAGTTAATAGTTAGCAATGTTATTAATGAAAAAAGCTTCAGAATTAATTTTTCAAACCTAAAACCAACAACTTATTTTATTAAAATATTTGAGAATAACAAAGAGATGAAAACCTTTAAGATTATAAAACAATAAAATACTTTACAAGCAATAAAAAAAGCCTGCTATGTGCAGGCTTTTTTTTTACTGAGAAAAACCCAGATATTTTGGCAATTTGTAAATTTGGGTGGCTAATGGGATTCGAACCCACGACCCTCAGAACCACAATCTGATGCTCTAACCTGCTGAGCTATAGCCACCGTTTTGGACTGCAAAGATAGAATATTTTTATTTTTTTTCATGCATTATTGCATTTTTTTATACGCTTTTTTTCAAATATTTAATTATTAAGTAGTTATTGTATTTTTAATCAGTGATATATAATACATAATATTTTAAATAATACCCTCATATTCGATGTTTTTTACGAAATTTGCTATTAGTTGAAACAGGAATCTGAATGAACAGAATAAAGACTTTATTACTGAATGAACCTATAAAAAACTTTTTGAAAGTATTTTCAAGTGGGGTATTTGCACAAGGATTATCTTTTGTTCTTGCCCCGGTTTTTTCACGCCTCTTTACACCTGATGACTTTGGCCTTTTAGCCTTATACTTAAGCATATTTAGCATTTTAAGTGTTTTCTCAACAGGAAAATATGAGCAGGCAATTATGCTACCCAAAGAAAACAAAGATGCAATAAATATTTTTGCTCTTGTTATCATCATTACTGCTGCCGTGTCACTTTTTTTAACAGCAATTACCCCTTTCTTTATATACTATACAAAAGAAATCTTTGCAAATAATAAAATTGCACCCTGGCTATGGTTTATTCCTCTGAGTGTTCTTATGCATGGAATTGTGCAAGGATTAACATTTTGGTATAACCGGAATAAAAAATTCGGGACAATTGCTCAGTCAACTCTGTTTAATTATATTCCGCTAAATTCTGCTAAACTGGTAACAGGATTTGCAAAAACACCTTTTAACGGCTTAATCTTAAGCAATATAATTGGAATGTTTAGTATTACTGTTTTTCTAACAGTGCGTTTTTTTAAAAGCATTCCTTATCTGTTTGCAAATACTACACTAAAGGATATCAGGAAAAATGCCAAGATTTATAGTGTTTACCCAAAATATAATATGATACATACATTTACAAATAACTTCTCGGGAACACTTCCGGTATTTTTATTTACATGGGGCTTTTCTTCTGAAGCGGCGGGGCTATACTCCTTCGGGCATGTATTTGTATTTAAGCCTCTTAATATCATTTCAAATTCAATATTACAGGTATTGTCTCAAAAAACAATCGAAGATTTCAATAAGGGAATTAACATTTTGCCAAACATTAAAAAGATGATAAAAGTATTGTTTAATGTTGGAATATTACCCTTTATTGTTCTTTTCTTTTTCGCACCGGAGATATTTGATTTCCTTTTTTCATCTAATTACAGGGAAGCAGGTGTTTATTTGCAAATACTCACACCGTGGTTGTTTATGGTATTCCTGACTTCTTCTCTAAGCTTTATTCCGGAAATGTACTTTCGGCAAAAAACAGCGATGTTTATTGATATTATTTATTTTATATTAAGATTTCTTGCACTGGCTATTGGAGTTTATTATTCAAATATCAAATTATCTTTAATATTGTTTTCAGCAGTAAACTTCGTTATTATAAGTATTAAACTAATATGGTATATCAAACTATCAAAAACTTCATTAAATTTGAAATCACATACCGAAACCGATAATATTAGCGAATCATAACAATACAATGCTTCAAATATGAAAGTTTTAGTAATTCCATCATGGTATCCCCCAAACGGAGGTTTTTTTTTCAGAGAGCATTCAATAGCTTTGGCTAATGAAGATGCAAAAGTAGATGTAATAGCCTGTCATTACCGTAGCTTAAAATCATGGAAAGGCAAGGGAGACAAATTCTTCGGAACAAAACCTATTAAAACTACCAAGGTAGAGGGCATCACTGAGCATTCAAGTTACGTTTGGATTATACCCTTCACTGAAGAACCAAACTTCAGATGCTGGGTTAAAAAAACCTGGAAGATGTTTCATGTTTTTGTAAAGAAACATGGGAAACCGGACATCATACAAGCACACAGTTCATTTTCTGCAGGTTACGTTGCGTCTTTAATATATAAAAGCTATAAAATACCTTATATTATCACAGAACACAGAAGCAGGTTTATTTACAATTGCGACCGTGCTAAAAAACTTTTTAAAGAATGGCATTATCCGGTTATTAAACAAGCACTTGATGATTGCACTTACCTTGTTGGAGTTAGCCCGGCTCTATTCCCTAAACTCCATGAAATATCTCATACCTCAAAAAGCAAATCTCTTGTTATACATAATATGGTTGACACCGAGTTTTTCAAACCTAAAAAAATATTAGCAAAGAAAGCTTCAACAATATTCAAATTTGCAACAGTTGCATATTTAAAGCAAGTAAAAGGAATTGATATTTTACTAAAGGCTTTCAATATTTTACACAAATCAAATCCCGGCAGATATTTTCTCAATATTGCAGGTGATGGGGTATGCAGAAAAGAGTTGGAACAGTATGTAGCAGATAATGGCTTAAGTGAATTTGTGAATTTCCTGGGAGAACAAAACAGGGAAGAGGTAAAAGAGCTGATGCAAAGCTCTGATGCTTTTGTATTACCAAGCCGCTTTGAAGCCTTTGGTGTTGTCTATATTGAGGCAATGGCTTGCGGGCTTCCTGTTATTGCCACAAAAGCCGGCGGCCCGGAAACATTTATCCCGGACTTTGCCGGTGAGTTGTGCAATGTTGATGATGTAAAAGGCTTAGCCGATAATATGAAAAATGTTGCAGAAAAATATCACAATTACCCGCAAGAAAAAATCAGAGATTATGCTGTGTCTAATTTCAGCAAATCAGTAGTAGCAAAAAAATACATCGAATTATATTCTAATGCTATTAACAAAAGCTCGAATTAATGGAGAATATTTTCCTTAGCAAGCAAAAGGTATTTGATTGGCAGAAAAGAAATGAAGTTTTTTTTGCGGGTTATTTTTATGACGAAACAAATAATTTCTATCATAGCGAAACGGCAGCAGAAAAACTCAAAGATGTGAAGAGTTTGCCCGGTTTAAAACAGTTTCTTAATAATACTAATGGAGTTTATTCAATAGTTCTGAAAAAAAATAAGAAAATTATTCTGGCTACCAGCCATATGAGATATTTTCCTCTATATTATACAAAGCAAAATGGAAAATGGCTAATATCAGACTGTTGCGATAAGCTTTCTGAAATGACAGGAAAGCGAGAACATTCTGAAATAAGCAAATTGGAATTTTTAAAACAAGGATTTGTCAGTCATAACCGAACGCTTTATAAAGATATTTTCAATGTTCAATCAGGCGAATTAGTGATATTGAATGAAGACTTTGAAAGCGAATTTCATTATTTTCATCCTACAAATAATTTTTACAAAAACAATGCTCAAATTCTTTCCGGTCAACTCATTGAAGTAATTAACAATGTTGGTAAAAGACTTGTCAATTCGCTCAAAAACAAAACAGCAGTTGTTCCCTTAAGTGGCGGTTATGATTCACGATTGATTGTTTGCATGCTGAAAAATGCAGGCCTGAAAGATGTTATTTGTTTTACTTATGGAAAAAACAACCCTGAATCAGAAATTAGCAAAAAAGTTGCGAAGAAACTGGGATATAAATGGTATTTTGTAGATTACACAAAAATCAGGGATGTAGAAAATATTTTTAACACTAATGAATTTTTAGATTATTCAAAATATGCAGCCAATGCCGTTTCTATGCCATTTATGCAAGAATACCCTGCCATAAAATATCTTCATGACAAGAAACTCATTCCTCCGGATTCTGTTATAATACCCGGGCATGCGGGGGGGTTTATTGCAGGTTCATTTCTGGGATATAAAATTTTCCGGGATCAAGACTTTAAGGGATTAGATGAAAAAATATTTCAGGCTAACTATAGTTTTGCTAAAATATCAAAATCTGAAAAGCATATCATACTTAATTACATAAATAAGCAAATTAGTGATTTCATCAGAAAGGATAAGTCTGTAAAGCCTTACACAATATTTGAAGGTATTACCCAGATGGAAAGAATGACAAAATTCATTTTAAACTCTTCCAGGGTGTTTGATTATTTCGGATATGAAACACGATTCCCATTTTGGGATTATGAAATAGAAAATTTTTTCAGGCATATTCCTTATGAACACAGGGTAAATAAAAAGCTTTTCAAAAGTGTAGTAGAAAACAGCTACTTTAAACCTGCCGGCATTCACTTTTCAAAAGAGTTGCAGGCAAAACCTTTTGATTATTTTAA
>JAWOBS010000172.1:0-3196 GCA_046484145.1 Bacteroidales bacterium | reverse complement strand
GAGACCTTGGCACACCGGTGCATTCAAAAAAGTTTTTTAATAAGCAGGTGGAATATTTAAAAGACTATGTAAGACTGTTTCTTGTTTATAATAAAAATAATAAGCCAATCTGTGTGAAATTCCTTTACAACTTTAAATCAACTATAACAAGCAATGATTCGGCAACATTACGTAAATACTTTCACACAAGGATTAATGATTACCAAATTTATCATGCAATAGCATATGCAATTAAAAATAAGTTTTCTACATATAATATGGGCAGGAGTCAAAAAGAATCCGGAACATACATATTTAAAAAATCATGGGGAGAAACTATTGTTGAAGAGTACCCGGTTTATAGCTTCCACCAACAATCCGGCATTAAAAACAAGAAAAGCAAATATAACAGCATAATCAGTATTTGGAAAAAGACTCCTGTGTTCATAACTAATATTGCAGGCCCATTTGCAAGAAAAAATTTAAACCTTGATTAAATAATAATATTATGAATCCAAAAATAGACAGAAACACATATTGCAAAAAAAGGAAGCGCAACATTTTACTACGTTTTATATACAAGATGCTAAGCGGCATGGCAAGGTTTACAATAATTCCTAAATTAAGAGTGCTGATTTATAAAATAATGGGAGTTAAAATTGGCAAAAATGTGTTTATAGGCTTAGACTGCATATTGGATTCATCCTATCCCGAGCTTATTACCATAGAAGATAATGTAGTCACATCATTCAGGATTATGCTAATTTGCCACGGCATTTCTTCTGAATCAGCAGGTACTATACAAAAAACGAATAACAGGGTAGTTTCTGCAATCACCTTAAAAGAAGGCTGCTATATTGGAGCCGGGGCTATTATACTTCCGGGAGTTACGATAGGCCGAAATGCCATTGTAGCGGCCGGGGCTGTTGTAACAAAAGACGTTGGTGATAATACAACAGTCGCTGGAGTGCCTGCAAAAGTTATATCTAAAACAGATAGTAAAGAATCTTAGTTAAAATAATTTTCGTAAAAAGCCGGAATTTCTCTCCTTATCATACAACCACTCTGCATCTTTGACCAACTGACTGTCAACAGAAATCCCTGATGCTTTTGCTTTTTCTTCAATATTAGACATCATCTTATCCTTAGAACTAATTTCTTCCATGATAATGTCAATTGCCATTGTCTTATCCCAGTATTCATAGCCCTTTGCATTAAAAAGCTCATTAGCTTTTTGCTCAATGGCTTCTTCTGAACCGGTATCAATATCCTCATGAATTATCTCAGAATATGATTCCACAAACGAGCTGTCATTTTCAATTTTCCTTGCAAGCCAGTTTTTAATATTTCTTTCAGGTATAGGCTTTTTCCAGGTAAACCATTCTTCGCCCCTTTCCTCCCACTTCAATGCTTCCGGTGATTTTAATTCACGGTATATACCTTGCCTGGCTGCCTCATAATCCGGCAAGGTGACAACCACCCAAAATCGTTCAGTAGGATATGGCTTAAAGAAGGTTTCCCAATAAGCTTCTTTATTCATCCACCACCAATGAATCGCATTGTTATTATATTGTATTGTTTGAAACTGGTTAAATGCAATCAACAAGACAAATACACCAATAATAATTGACCTTAATGCTTTTTTCTGTTTATATGCATAATCAATCATACATGCCATTGGCAGTGCCATAAGCGCATAAGACTCAACAAAAGCTCTCAGACCAAAACCACCACCAAACCACCAACTCCACCATGAAGCAAGGATATATATGTTTACAATTTTAAAAACAGCAATGGGTAGTAATGCTCCCGGCACTCTTTTAGGAGTAGAGATCAAGCCGATAAATGCAAGTATCATGATAGGTGTATATACCAGCCAGCCTTTTTTGTAACTAAACAAAATATTAAATATCTGCGGATTCTGGAAGAAAAAACTATCTCCTTTTTCTCCGTATGTAAAATAAAAGATTTTCCCTGAGATGCTATACCAGTATATAAACTGCGGAATCCATACCAGGATAAAAACAGCAGCCATGATCAAAACCCAGTAATACTTTTTTAAAAAAAACATTACCCTATCTTTAAAATCAGAAAATGAAGATATTCCCCAAAGGAAAAATACTAACAGAATGATAATATTTGTTGGCCGGACTAAGGCGATCAAGCCGGCAATCAATCCTGCATGAATTATTCTCTTTATAGATGGTTTTTCATAAAAACGAACTGTAAGCCACAAAAATATTGCAAACAAGGAAAATCCGAAAGAATGAGACATTGGCGCTTCCCTGGTTGTATAATAGAATAAATTGGTACCTATAACAACAGCAAACAAAGTAAACGCGACTATATTGTCAGAAAAAAACCGCCGCAAAACCCTCGCCAGACATAACAACCCAAGCCACAAATAAAACATGGCACTAAAATTTAATGCCACATGATAAGGCCGGGAATAACCATCAGCTTCATAATTAGTAAGCAGAGCTACTAAATGCCCTACAAGGAAAAAAGGTGAATATAATATAGACATGCCCATTGATGCCCTGATAGCTTTTTTCCCACTCGGACTTTCAAAAGGCCATATCCATTTGCTGAACTTACCGCTGCCATCATCCATAAATTCAAAAGAAAGGTCATTGTATATGAGAGTTGCCGGTAAATAGGCGTAATATGATTTAATATCCCAGATTATGACTCCCTCACTCCTGTTAAACCGTGCTTGTACAATTATTGTAAAAACTATTAACAGCAGTATTATTCGTATAGTTTTATTAATAACATTTGTAGAAAACCAGGACTTAATCTTTTGAATCATTATACAAGTTTTAATTTCTAAATCATTAATAATCAAACTCATAAAAACAACCGCATCAAAGCATATTACAGTCTTTTATTGAAAAAAGAATAAATAGCATAGCCTTTACTGTTGATGCTGTCTGTTGCGAAAATACTATTTATTACTTTTATTTAGGCATTATGATTTCAAAATATTTTATGAATAGAACTAAAAAACTGCCTTAAACAAAAAAGATAAAGAGCTACCTTAACTTATTAACAAAAGCAAATAATTATTTTTACTACATTTGAAAAAAAATTATGATAATAATTGGTATAACAGGTACATTAGGTGCAGGCAAAGGGACTATCGTTGAGTACTTTGTAGAAGAAAAAGGCTTTGTACATTATTCTGTAAGAGGCTTGCTAAAAGAGAAGCTTGTAG
>JAWOBS010000020.1:0-24185 GCA_046484145.1 Bacteroidales bacterium | reverse complement strand
TTCGGAATCCGGAAGTTCCTACCTCAATAAACCGCACCGTCATCCCGACCATTAGGGAGGGATCCCGTTGAAATTAGGAAATGATGTGAGTGAAAATCCCAACAATGCTGAATAGAACATGCGCGACGGCCATGGTCTCGTCAATATTGACGATATGAATTGAAAAACGACTGTAAATCCGGCGAAGAGGTTTGTCCAGCTTTGCCTGGATTTACGTCGTTTTTCAAGAGCGCGGTGGCTTTCGTTTTGCCTAGTCCTTTTTTGTAATACTTTTTTGTGGCAATGACAAAAAAGTATGAGAAAAAAAGAAGGCTTCAAAGGTGGTTCACTTGGGGCTAAAGCCCGGGTGTCTGCTATACCTGGCTATCCGTCAGCTGAAGCTGACGATAATAGATAAGAGTGCCGGGAATAACAAGATCTCTCACATTCGTTCGAGATGACGTGCAGGAAAATGATGTGAGTGAAAACCCCGACAATGCCAAATCAAAGCATGCACGCCAATCACGGCCTCGTAAATATTGAGGCGACTATCGGAGCAGCAATAAATTAACGAATAATAAAACTAGAGTTTTTTAACCTCTTCTTTAAGATCAAGCTCCGCCAGTTTTTCTTCACTAGCTTCACCATTTTGATTCCACTTTCTAAGCTTAAAATATTCATTAAGCATATTATCCAGATCAATAGTAATTCCTTTAGAATGTCCAAATTTGAAAGGCTCATTTAATATCCTGTCCGGTAAAGTTTCATCTTTTAATGTAAAGCCTTCTCTTAAGTTATAAAGCTTCTCTAAATTCCAGATACGTTCGCCTTTTTGAAGCATTTCTTTTCCTGTAGTAGGAATGCCGGTTACAGCAGCCCAAAGCATTGCATAATGATCGGGATTGATTGCAAACTGTGTAAAAATACAGGCTCCTAAAGAGTCAATAATAGCAGTATTATCCTGGAACAATTTAACAAGTCCTGGTTTTCCTTGTTCAGCAAACCTGTCAATTTCAAAAGGAGTAGAAATCGCTTCAGCACCAACCATATAGCCTCTAAGGTGACAGCCACCCCTGTTACATGTTGCGTATGAGAGAGCCATGCCTTTAAGTCCTCTTGGGTCATATGCGGGAATCTCCAGGCCTTTTACACTCATTGACAACTCCGGATGGCCATATTTCTCAGCCAGACGCTTGGATCCCATGCCAAGAATTTTTCCTATTCCTTCTGCTTTTCCTATCTTTTCAGTTAGGGTAACAATTGCATCGCCATCACCAAACTTAAGTTCTCTGCCGAGAGCTTCTTGGATAAGTTTTTTTGCTTCTTCATCAAAGTATCCTTTTTCTGACAACTCCATTGCACAAGCAATAGTACTTCCTGTAGATATAGTGTCTAAACCGTATTGATTACAGTAATAATTAGCATGAATAATTTTCTCAAGGTCATCTACAAGGCATAAACCGCCGTATGCCCATATTGTTTCATATTCCGGTCCTTTACCTTTTGCTTTTACCGTTTGGGTAATCCTTGCACAGCCTATAGGACAACCATGACAGGGAGAGCGTTTTACAAAATATAACTCTTTAAAAGTTTCAGGTGAAGTAGATGGATAATTAAGAAAAACACCATCCTGAAAGTTTTTTGTTGGATACGCCCCCAGGTTGTTGATAACGTTTACCAATACCGGGGTGCCATATTCTTTAAGGACATCTTTTGTTAGCGGAGCTTCACCAATATACCTTCTCCACTCGGCAATAGCTTCTTTAACACCCTCTTCACTGGCAACCGGGGTTTTAGTATCTCCTTTAACAACAATTGCTTTCAGCATTTTGGAACCTAAAACAGCGCCTATGCCTGAGCGGCCTGCTGCATGATTTTTTTCATTCATTATAGAAGCCAGTAGTGTTTGTTTTTCCCCGGCAACACCAATACAAGCTACCCCTGCTTTATCTCCATATTCTGAAATTAAAACATCAGAAGCCTCATGTACATCTTTTCCCCAAAGGTTTGATGCATCTTTAATTTCTGCATTGTTGTTGTTTATTGAAATGTAGACAGGCTTTGCTGATTTTCCTTCAATAGCTACAACATCAAAACCGGATGATTTAAGGTTGTGTCCAAAATGTCCGCCGGAACTGGAGCTTGTAATTGTTCCCGACAAGGGTGCTTTTGTCACCACAGTGTAGCGGCTCGCAGTTGGCGCATTAATACCATTAAGAGCACCGGTGATAAAATATAACTTATTGTCTTCTCCCAAAGGATCAGTACCTTTTGGGGTTTCATCATAGAGCAATTTTGATCCCAAACCTCTTCCTCCGATATAATTAATTAAGGTTTTTTCGGGAATATCTTCAGTTGTTATAGTGTTTTTAGTTAGGTTTACTCTTAGTAATTTTCCGTGATAACCACCTTTGATTTTTGTCATTGTATATATTTTTTTGTTTTTAAAATCGATTTTATTAACCAGGCTTTTTGTGGTATGGTTTTTCTAAAAGTCTTTGTTAATAAGATAATGATTGTGAATACAATCTCTGCACCAAGTGTTTGCTTCTTCTCTTAATTCAACTCTAAGTTTAGTGTTGTGATAAAAGGGGCATATTTTACAAGGGATCACACCTGATTTAAACCAATCTTCCGGTGCGTGTGACAGCCAACCGAAAGTTGATAAAATATTTAAAGGAGAGCTTGTTCCTATTCTGAAAAGTTCAGGTTTTTGAAGAGACTCATCTTTAGCAGCAGCATATATTAATCTCATAGCAGTTGCTGCATCTGATATTCCACCGGATGCTTTTACGCCTTTTTTGTTGCCAACAACATCCCTCATTATTTTCATATGTTCCGGCAGTGCACCATAAGCATCCATCCCCGTGGAATTTTTAATAAAATGTGCTTTTGATTGGGCAACAATTTCAGAAACTTTATATATTTCTTTAACAGTAAGTTCAGAAGAACGTACTATAACCTTCACATGTTCACCATCAGCGGCATCACATACGGCACTGATTTCTTCAGCAGCGTAGTTAGGGTCTTTTTTAAAACGACCTACATTGATTACCATATCCAGCTCCATCTTTCCTTTTCCTTCACCTCTTATTTCCCTGCTTTTTTTAACAACATGCTCTGTTTCAATAGCCTTCATCTCAATGTCAAGTTTTCCTAATGGAAAATCAATAACATAACATTCCTTGATGTTTGTGCCTTTAAGCGCTTTAGGTAAAACATCTGATCCGTCTACCGGGTTGACGCAAACAGAAGAGCAATTTAAGGTTTTTGCCCAGTCTGCCATTTTAAGAATCTTGGGTTCTTGTGTGTCTGCCTTTAAATCAGTAACATCTAAAAAAGATGCCAGTTTTTCCGGAGTAAATGATTTTACTAATTCTACCATTTCATCAAGGGGAAAAGTCACAAGGGGTGTTTTTTTTTCTTTGATCTCAGTCATATTCTTTATATTGTTATTTATGAATATATGATTCCTTTTGAACTTGTAAAAATACAAAAAAATTCGTTTGTTTTCCCTAAGTTATAAAGCCTGTTTATTGCTGGCTATTGCAAAAAGGGCTAAATAATATTTTGAGGTGCTATGTGAAAAAGTTCCATGCAAAGCACACAAAAGTTTAAGCGCTAAATACGCAAAGTTTAAAGGTTATTAACCACTATGTCAATTCAGTAACCAACTTTTTGCTTTATCTCTTTGTAAATAAAAGGCATTGAAACTTGTTGTCTAACATCAAACCCCAACGCTTTTAAATCATAAGCTAAAGCATTCTCATAAGCCGATTCTAACAATCCGGGACCTATACTTTTATGTATATCTATTGCTGCACCAATAACTTCATAAGATATTTCATTTTCTGTCACTGTTTTTGCGAATTTTGCGTTTATTTATTTTTGCGGTTTTTGCGAGGGATAAAAATTAAAAAAATAATTTGCACCTCAAAATAATACTTAGCCGCAAAAAGGCTTTTCAGAGAAGATGACAACATGAATATTGTACTTAAATATCTGTTAGACTTAAAATTTAATTAAAAAAATTTTAATTTTAAATATCATTATAACATAAAATTTGTAATAAGTAGTTTGATTTATGTTATTATATATTAAATTTATTATTTTTGTTTTTTGAAAAAAACATTTACTATGGGAAAATTTAAGGTTTTGCTCGCTACATTAGTAGCAGTAATTTTTCTGGCAGCCTTGCCGGGATGCACAAAAACATATGAGGAAAGACTAGAAGGAGTTTGGGAGTGGGAAGATATAACTAACATAAATGCGGAAGTAATAGAAGAATGGCATTTTATTGATAATGAGTTTAAGATACAACGTTATAATGTTAATAACATGGATAGTGTCTGGACATATGAAAGTGGCAGTTTTTTTGTTGAGGCCAACTTGTTTGGCAAGTATCTTCATATCTCGGAAACCACTATAAATTCTTATAATACAAAGTGGGATATTATAAAGCTTGAAGATGACATTTTGATTATGAGTAATGATGTTGATGGAGGAATCCTTTATAAAGAATTTACTAAATTAAACAATTAAAGATAAAAAGTATTAATTTTACAGTCTAGTTTTCATGGTTGCAAAGGGAGAACCAAAAAGGCATTAAGCCCGGGTTTTCCCTTTTTTTTGAATACTAAATCAAAGTAAAGATGGCAAAGGTAAAGACAGCATTTTTCTGCAGTAACTGTGGTGCACAATCAGCAAAGTGGATTGGCAAGTGTCCAAGTTGTGCTGAGTGGAATACTTATACTGAGGAGGTTATTCAACGAGAGTCTTCTTCTGGAAGGCCTGCTTTATCAAGCAGGAAGGCTACTTCCAGCCCTATTACAATTAGTGAGATAGAAAACAAAGACGAAATGCGAATATCTTCCGGAATAGGGGAGATGGATAGAGTACTTGGAGGAGGCATAGTGCCCGGTTCTCTTGTATTGATAGGTGGTGAGCCGGGAATCGGCAAATCTACGATCATGCTGCAATTAGCCTTGCAAATCAGCAATGTTAATGTGTTATATATTTCGGGAGAAGAAAGTTATGTGCAGATAAAAATGCGTGCCGAACGACTTGGTTTCAAAGAGTCGGCCTGTAATATTTTAACAGAAACAGACAGCTCTATGATATTCAGGCATATTGAATCACTTCAGCCTGATTTAATAATAATTGATTCTGTACAAACACTTACTACTTCTAATCTTGACAGTCCGGCAGGAAGCATTTCGCAGATCAGGGAATGTGCAGCCGAGTTTCAGCGCCATGCAAAGGAAACTTCAACACCTGTTTTTCTTATAGGACATATTACAAAGGATGGATCCCTGGCAGGGCCCAAGCTTCTTGAACACATGGTTGATACTGTCTTGCATTTTGAAGGCGATCATAATAATATATACAGAATCTTGCGATCAATGAAAAATCGTTTTGGTTCTACCTCAGAGCTTGGCATTTTTGAAATGCGCGCAACAGGGCTGCGTGAAGTTCTGAATCCTTCAGAGATGCTTATATCACACAGAGACGAGCCTTTTAGTGGGGTTGCGGTTGGAGTAGTTGTTGAAGGTATTCGTCCTATATTGGTTGAAACACAGGCGCTTGTGAGTACAGCTGCTTATGGAAATCCACAAAGGTCATCAACAGGTTTTGATATAAGAAGGCTTAATATGCTTTTGGCTGTTTTAGAAAAAAGATGCGGCTTTCGCTTAGGTGCAAAAGATGTATTTCTTAATATAACAGGTGGCCTTAAAATCAACGATCCTGCTGCCGACCTGGGGATTATAGTTTCTGTTTTGTCTTCCAGTGAAGATATTCCGGTAAACTCCAATGCTTGTTTTGCCGCCGAAGTTGGCCTCACAGGAGAGCTAAGGCCGGTAATACGTATAGAACAAAGAATAGCTGAAGCCGAAAAACTTGGCTTTGAGGAAATTTATGTTTCTAAAAACAACATCAAAGGACTTGAGAAAAAATTCAAATCCATTAAAATTATTCCTGTTTCAAAAGTTGACAGAATGTTTTCTTTGCTTTTTGGCTAAAAACAACCAAATTAATTTTGTGTTGACAAAATAGAATTGTATCTGTTTTTATCTTTTAGGATTTCCAAAGCTTCATTAATATCTTTATCTACTTTCATCGAGGCCCTGATACGTCCATTTGTATAATAATACCTGCTGACAATCTCGTCTTTAAGCAACATTTTTATCTGATCGCGATATTCGTAAATGTCATTTTCTTTTAATGAAAGCAGTTTATTGTGTAGTTCTGAAATGTCGTTATTTATATATTCATAATAGCTTTCCTCTTTTGCTTTTTCAGCAATTAATTCAAGATGTTTCTCTGACTCTGTGCTAAAGTCAAAATCATGCTTTTCAGTAAATTCAATAAAGTCATTATAAATATCTTCGGTGATTTCAAATTCTTCCGGCGCGGCAATTTCATTGTTTTCATGATAAAACTTGCTTGCATAATCAAAAATCATGTATTTCCTCATTAGCTCATATGTGATATTTGCCGTTGTATCTTTAGCAGTATTCACATCAGGTTCAATTCCTCCGCCATCATAAACAATGCGTCCGTTTTTAGTAGTAAACTCTACTTTCAGGGAGTCAGGAATCTTTGCTATACTTCCATCTTCGTTCCTTTTAGCATAATCAACCGCCTGGATACACCTGCCGCTTGGAATATAATATTTGGCAATAGTTACCTTCAGCTGGGTATTATATGTAAGAGGCACAATATTTTGCACAAGGCCTTTTCCAAATGTTCTTTCGCCTACAATTACTCCCCTGTCGAAGTCTTGTATGGCACCTGCAACAATCTCAGAAGCCGAAGCACTTGTCATATCAGTTAATATCGTTAAGGGAATATTTGGTGCAACAGGCTGATTTAATGTTTTATGAGATGTGTTTCTTTCTTCTATTTTTCCTTTTGTTTCAACAACAATTTGATCCTTTTCAACAAAGAGATTGACAATATTGACAGCTTCATTAAGTAGCCCGCCTCCATTGCCTCTAAGGTCAATTATCAGTCCTTCAATCTCATTGTTATTACGAAGGTCATCAAAGGCTTTTATAAACTCTGCCGATGCTGATTGAGTGAATCCGGTAAGTTTAATATATCCGTAATTATCATTTACAATACTGTAATACGGAACATTATCAACCTGAATTATTTCCCTTACAACAGTTTTGACAACAGCCTCTTCTTCTCCATATCTTTTTACCAGGAGCTCTACCTCTGTATCGGGTTGCCCGTGCAATAATTCTCTAACATCATCAAGCCCAAGCTTAGATGTAGACACACCATTTACTTCGAGAATTACATCACCTGCAATCAGTCCTGCTTTATATGCCGGAAAGTCTTTATATGGTTGGGAAATAACAACGGTGCTATCTCTGTATTGTATTAAGGCTCCAATTCCCCCGTATTTTCCTGTGGTCATAAATCTGTAATCCTCAATTTCTGATTCAGGAATAAAATTGGTATATGGATCAAGGGTGCCAAGCATACTGTTTATTGCAGTATTTATAAGCTCCGATGGGTTTACCTCGTCAACATAATTTAAAGCAAGTTCACGGTATAGGGTTGCAAATATGTCAAGGTTTTTTGTCAGCTCAAAGTTTTTATTAACAAAACCTGCTGATACAACTATTGATAAAGAGATTAAGGCGACAATAACAAAGTTTCGTCCTTTAACAAACAGATTATTTTTCTTTTTTTGCATTGTTTTTCTTTTTTTTATTTATTTTCTCCGGCACAGGGTCAAAGCCACTTCCTCCCCACGGATGGCATGATGAAAATCTTTTTATTGTCAGCCAGCCGCCACGAAACGGGCCATGCTTTTGAACAGCTTCTATTCCGTATTGCGAACAGCTTGGCTGATACCTGCATGACGGCAAAAAAAATGGCGATATGGCATATTTGTAAAATTTAATTATACCAATAAAAAGCAGCATTAATAGCTTTTTAAGAAAATTGACAACAGCCATGTTTTTTGTTTTTTTTAAAAATATCAACCGGGCACCTGAGAAAGAATTTCTTTTTTAAGGTTTTGTAAAGTTAAAATGATTTTTTTTTCTATCTCATTATAAGTTGGTATTGTTTTCCCGGTATATATAATTGCTATCAGGCAAAGTTGGTTCTTTTCATCTAGAAACGAATAAATGTCGCTTTTGTTTTTGCGATATGCTTCTTTTATTAGCCTTTTTATATAATTTCTATCAGTTGCGTTTTTGAACTTTTTAGTGGAGACACTAATTAAACATTTTGCAGGAAAGCAGAAAAATGCATTTTGTGGTATTTTTTTATAAGGGAATGAGGGGTTTTGTTTTTGTACAATGCCTGATTTTTCTATTGCTGTGGCAGTGTATTGCTCAACGGATCTTTTAAAAATAGCCTCTTCAACAGTGCCTTCAATAATATACCACTGTATTTTAAAGGGATAACAAAAAAAAGAATGTCCTTTTTCAAAGAGAATCTTCTTTAGGTTATAGTTACATAAGCTTTCACTTTTTTTGAAAGTATGCATTTTTATGTATTAGAAGTTAGCTGAAAAACCTATTAGTTTTTTTTCTTGTTATTTTCTAAAAATTGTTCTATGGCCATGGTCATGGAAGGTGCGTTTTCTGTAGGCGCATTGAAGTTCAGTTTTAGTCCGGCCTTTTCTACTGCCTTGCATGTTGCTTCTCCAAAAGCTCCAATAATTGTGTCATTTTGCTCGTAAGAAGGAAAATTTTTAAGCAGGGATTCTATTCCAAATGGGCTGAAAAAAATCATCATTTGAAATTTATCTATATCTAAGTCAGACAAATCATCCGGCATTGTTCTGTAGATAGGCGCAACTGTAAAGTCAACCTTAGCTTTTTCAAGTTGTTGAGGAATATCTTTCTTGTGGTTTTCTGCACAAGGGAAGATGTATTTTTCGTCTTTTTGCTTTTTAATAATATCAAGAAGTTCAGAAAAATGATTATTGCCGAAAAATATTTTTCTTTTTCTAAACTGTACATGCTTTTGAAGATATAAGGCTACAGCTTCAGAAGTGCAGAAATACTTCATCGTTTCAGGTATTTGTACCCGAAGGTCTTCACACAAATTGAAAAATAAGTCAATAGCATTTTTTGAAGTAAAGATAATCGCAGAATAGTCAAGGATGTTTACTCGTTGTTGCCTGAATTCTTTAGCCCCGATGCTATCTAATTTGATGAACTTTCTGAAACAAATATTTAGATTATATTTTTTTATTAGATCAGCGTAAGGAGTTTTTTCATTCTCTGGTTGAGGCTGAGATATTAGAACATTTTTTATTTTCAACTTAGTGTCTCCTTTATTTTTAAAGTTAGTATTTGAAAGAATTAATTTACAAACTATTAAAATAATTTATGGAACCCTTAATAATTAATAAAACAGGAACAATTTCAACGGCACAAAGGTACAAAAATAAATAATACATAGAAAAATGAGATATGCTATGTCCCAAAATAATACTTCTAAAAACCTTGTAAACATTGGCTAATATGAATATTATCCAAATAAAAATTTGCACATAATAATTCATATAAAACATATTATACAGCAAAAACGGCAGCAACAATATTCCAATCATATGATTGAAAACCAACAAGTTGACAAAATAATTATTTGTAGCATTGTATGTTTTAAAAACATATGCAAGAATTTTTAGCCCTGCATATTTTATTAAATAAAAGGCTATTATAAATGTTAGTATCAGTAAGAAAAAGTTTATATCCCGAAAAGTAGTTTTAATATCTATAATTCCAAAAATGATAATGCTTTGATAAAAAAGCATAGCTACACAAATGAAAAAGTTGAAAATCAACAAATTAGAGAACCACTCTCCATAGACATTATGGTCTTTTGTTAGAACAAAGAAGTTTCTGTTATTAAAAAGGGCATTTAAAGTTCTTTTTAGCCCATTAGGCCTGATGTGCCTGGCAAAACCAACTAAAGCGGCTGATAATATTAGGATTACTACAGGCCAGTTGCTTCTTTTTGGGGGTTGTTTTTCGGGATCAATATCCCGGGTAGTGAGAAGATGCTCGTTAAACAATAAATTCCCGGGATAAACTTTTGGTTCAGGCACAGGTAAGCTCAGCACGGAATCGAAGGCAACAGTGTATAAGAGTTCGGGAATAACTTCCGGTTTTTTCTTTTTGATAACCGTTGCAGGAGGCGGTCGGGTAATTGTAGTATCTCTTACCTCTGTTGTCACTACTGTGGTATCTTGTTCTGTCTGCGGTATTTCCTGATCTTCTGTATAAAGGCTATCCGTAATTATGGTATCAGTTTCATTTTCCAGGGTATCCACAGGCAAAACAGCTGCTTCAGCTGCTGTTGTGTCAGCCGGTAAAGTAATATCCTGCCCGGTTACAGTATCTTGTTGTAAAAAAAAGTTATTTGTTGATGAAAACAGCGGATTATACGCAAATGTAATGGTTGCCGTAAGAAGTATAAATATTATGTTCCGCATGCTGCACTGGCTAATTTTGTGCAAAATTAAAGTTTTTAGTCTAAAACAGCTATTTAATAGCAAATAATAATTTTTCTCATTGAACTATTTACAAAAAGCAACGGGAAATTTTTATTATGTATAAACTTTGTTGTCCGGTAAAGATTACGAGATTTCTCCCTTCGGTCGAAATGACAGGACATCCATGGGTTTTTATCAGGATGGGGTTGGTGGCGGCAAAGCCGCCACCAACCCCATCCTCTTCCAACATAAGTGCTTGTCATTCCGAACGTAACGAAGTGGAGTGAGGAATCTCGATTAAAAACTGGCTCGTTATTTTCGATTTACCGTACAATAATGATTCATAAATATTATTCAACTCATTTTTTTGTAGAAAATTTGGGAGCAGGAAACTTATATTATTAAATTGTTAAAAATATAAATGTTTTTGTTTTTCATTTTGCTTAAAGGCCAAATAGTTCTAATTTTACGAACTTTCTTTTACAAATACATTTACAAACCAAAATAATATAAAACAAATGAAAATCTTAGTTTTAAACTGTGGAAGCTCCTCAATTAAGTATCAACTTTTGAACATGGCAAATAATGCTGAGCTTTTGGCAAAGGGTATACTGGAAAGAATTGGAATGGAAGACAGCGAGTTGAAACATGTTCCAAAAGGCAAGGAAAAATTTGTATTAATACAGGATGTTAGCAACCATGAGGTTGGTATTAATCTAATTCTTAAGGCTTTACTGGATAAGAATCATGGTGTTATAGAAAGCCATAGCGAAATTGTTGCCGTTGGTCACAGGGTTGCTCATGGAGGTGAAAACTTTTCTGCCAGTGCGTTAATCACTCCTGAAGTTAAAAAGTCGATAGAAGATGTAATTGATCTTGCTCCGCTGCATAATCCTGCAAATCTAAATGGTATAATCTCTATGGAGAAATTGCTTCCTGATGTACCACAAGTGGCTGTTTTTGATACTGCATTTCATCAAACCATGCCCGATTATGCTTATATGTATGCATTACCATATTCGCTTTATGAAGAGCATAAGATTCGCCGTTATGGTTTTCATGGCACAAGCCATAAGTTTGTTTTTGAAACAGCCTGTGACGCTTTGTTTATGCGCAAAGATCATGTTAAAGCAGTAACATGCCATCTTGGCAATGGTGCCTCTGTGGCAGCTATTCTAAACGGCAAATCTGTAGATACATCCATGGGATTAACACCCGTTGAAGGCTTGATAATGGGAACAAGGACAGGAGACCTAGACCTCGGTGCTTTGCTTTATATTATGAAAAAACTTGACCTTAGTATTGAAGAAGCAAATAATCTTATAAACAAGAAAAGTGGTGTTTTAGGCATTAGTGGAGTTTCTATGGATATGAGAGATATTGAAGATGCTGCATGGAAAGAAGGTAATAAAAGAGCAAACCTTGCTCTTGAAATGTATTTTTATCGCATTAAAAAGTATATCGGTGCTTATGCCGCTGCAATGGGCGGACTGGATTTATTAATCTTTACAGGTGGTGTTGGTGAAAATGGCCCGGAAACAAGGGAAGCTATTTGTAAAGGCCTTGAGTTTGCAGGACTGGTATTTGACCACGAAAAAAATGATGGGCTAAGAAGTTCTCTGCAGGAAATTTCAAAGCCTGAGTCAAAAGTGAAAGTAATGGTTGTCCCGACTAATGAAGAGCTTGTAATTGCACACGATACTTTAAATATTGTTTTCAACAAAACTAATAGTGATATATAGTTTTTATATTGTATAAAAAAAAGAGGCTGTATTCAAAAAGTGAAACAGCCTCTTTTTTTTGTTTAGATATAACTAGTTAATTACGACTTTTCTTATCTGTAAATCATTACTGAACCTTATAATATAAACTCCGGGTTCCAATCTGTCGACATCAAAAGAAGTTTTAACAAAACCTCCCGATTTTATTGTTTTTTCATCAACTTTTTGCCCATATACTGAATGCAAAGAGATAAAAAATTCTTTAGAGTCAGCATTATTAAACTCTACCCAAAGCTTGTCTTCTGCAGGGTTTGGATAAACCAGAATATCTGTTAATGAAGATTCATCATTAATGGTATTTGCAAGTTCGAAATTTGCTGTCAGGTGCATTGAAGACAAAATATCAAAAGTATATTCTGCTTCTGTTGAAAACTCAGAACCATCAAGTGTCCAGTTGATAAACTCGTAGTTATCTTCGGGGATGGCATTTATTGTTACTTCAGTGTAGTGTTCATAAGTACCAGCACCTGTAACAGTCCCTCCTTCAGATGGTTCAGCACTTAGTTGCAGTTCATATGAGTTAAGTGCAAAAACAAAATGTACATCATGATTAGAAGTTATTTCTGTAAGATGAAGTGTACCATCTACATCAATTTCGTCAATGACAGACACATCATCGAGTAGAACATCACTAATATATCCTCCTTCCACTGCTGAGCCGGTTATACTTTGATTGCTACCATGTTCAACAATCATTTCACCCTCAGGATCTGTAACTCCCGGGCCTTCATATGTTATATTCAAAGTATAGCTTGGCACTCCTGATGAATGAATAACAATGTCATCCAAAGCCCAGCCATTAATGCTGTACGAATTTTCTCCATGTGCCCTGAAACGGATTTGGAATTTATTACCCGCAGCTCCGGGAATTTCCAAACCTTCCACAATAAACTCTTCATCACCGCTTCCTATGCCTTCATTATTATAGTTTTCCAGTAATGTCCACTGGCTGTCTTCAAAGAGTTTATACTCTACTGACATTTGTTCTAAAGCACTATTGTCAAAGTTGTTAAGAAATAATATGAAGTCAATCCTGACAGCTTCTTCAATATAAGTAGCATCAAATAATGGGCTTGTCAGGGAGAATGAATAACCCACAACAGAAGGGCTCCATGAAAAAACTGCATTAGGTGCTCCACTGCTTGAGGAAGGGGGGCTGTAACTGCTTCCAAAGCCCCAGTTGCCTTGACCCTCAGGGAATGTCCAGCAATCCAGAGATTCATTATCAAAAGCCTCAGTAAATGGGATAAGGTATTCACTGCATAGCGTTGTAAAGCTTTGTGGGCCTGTCCAAATACTTAAATCTTCAGAGCCACATTCAGCTCTTACATAAACCTCATAAGATGTCATGCCGTCGAGTCCGGTAAGTTCATATTCAGTGCCGGAAAGGTTTTCAAGAAGAGTGCCGTCATTATCGGGACTAAATCCCGGGCTGCCATAAGCTAAATGCCAAGTTGTTTCCTGGCCAACGGGATCCCAGTTGATAACAGCAGAGTTTGAGGCAACCTGGCTTACTTCAAGATTATCGGGAGCAGGACAAGTAGCTAATGTGCTAAAATTCAGAGGGCCGCTCCATAAGCTAACATCACCATCGCCGCAATCAGCTCTTACATAAACCTGGTAATTGCTAAAGACTTCAAGACCTTCGATAAGATAAGAAGTGGACGGCAGCCCGCTCACCAATGTTCCCTGGTGTTCCGGGTCAAAACCATTATTGCCATATAACAAATCCCATTGCGCTTCATCGCCTGCAGCATCCCACGTAATTACAGCACTTTCAGATGTTATATCTTCTGCTGCCAAATTAATTGGCTGAGGACATGAGAATGAGTAAACAATGAAATTATCTATAAACCAGCCATTGATATTAAAAGAATTTTCACCGGAGGCATTGAATCTTATCATAAATGTGGAATTCAGCGCTTGTGGTGTTATGTCAACAAAATACGTGTCCCAACCAAGATCTCCGCTACTATTATCAAAGCTCATAACATCCACCCAGCTTACGCCGTCATATACCTGTACAATCATTTCTTCCAAAGTGTTAGTAGAATAGTTGTCAAGCATCAGGTCAAATTCTAATGCTATAGCGTTGCCCGGAATATTACCGTCAAGGGGTGGGCTTTCAAGAGCATAATCGTAGTTTGTTTGTTCCGGACTCCAGTAAAACTCAGCTGAGGGAGCAGGGTTTCCTTCCGAAGAATTCATTCTCCAATTGCCCTCACCAAGGGGCAATGTCCAGCAATAAGGCAGTTGAGCGGTGTTGAAGTCTTCAATAAGCGGTAATTCTGCAACACCACACTGAGTATATTCATGTACATTACGGCCAAAAGAATAGTTTAATTCTTCATTAACAGACCAGATTTTATAATAATGCAAAGTAGCTGCATTTAGCCCGCTGTGAGAAAAAGCTTCACCATTGCCAACATATAATACTTGTCCACCGCCATCAATATAATCATCAACAGAATAGTTTGTCCCTTCTACCGGTATGCCAAACTCGCCTGTTGAGCTAAAAGCAAGAACAACGTTGTTGTTGTCTTCATTTAGTGTCCAGCTAAGGTTTATTTCCGAGTCACTAACGCCCTCAGCAGTAACATTTGATGGGTTTGAAGGCATTAAGAGAAATTGGTCAGAGAAAACAACAGCGGTATGTGCATTTAGCCTGCCTGACCCAAGTTGTCCGATATAACCCGGGTTTGCATCATAATGATTATCAACAGTGTTAATGAGGATGTCAGCAACATCAGCCGAACCAAGCTCTCCGTAAACATTAGACAGTATTAGTGCAGCAACACCTGAAACATGCGGGCAGGCCATTGATGTTCCCTGGTAGTATCCGTAGCTATTACCATTAAGAGTGCTTAAAACACCTCTTTCTGTAACTGAATTTGTTTCACCTCCCGGGGCAGAAATGTCTACCCAGCTTCCGTAATTCGAATACCAGGAAAGCTCATCTTTATTATTTGTTGAAGCAACGGACATGGTTCCTGAATAATATGCAGGGTAATAATCTGCGGAGGAACTGCTGTTTCCGGCTGCAAAAATTGTTATACCTCCACTCATGGCTTCACCACCTCCGTTTGTGTTAAAATAGTCTATGGCATCCAGAACATCCTGATCATAAGTTCCCGGAGAGGTATATCCCCAGCTGTTCTGAGAAATTGATGCTCCATTATCTGCTGCATACACAGGCGCCAGGTGAAATCCACCACTTGAAGCGTCGGTAAATACCTGGCATGACATTAGCCTTACACCATCATCGCTGCCTGAACCACCTGCAATCCCTGCAACACCTAAGCTGTTGTTTGTTGATGCTGATATTGTTCCGGCAACATGAGTACCATGATTATGTGGTTCTATAGTTGAAGTATTATTTACAAAGTTATACCCGATTTCAGGCCACATATTTCCGGAAAGATCATTATGATTATGGTCTATCCCTCCGTCTACTACTGCAACAATTACACTTGTATTACCTTTCTGAAGATCCCAAGCTTCCGGAAGATCAATATCTGCATCTGCTGTGCCCGATTGTTGTCCTGTGTTATGATAATGCCATTGATTGCTATATTGTGGATCATCAGGTGTCCATGGCTTATCACTGTTTTTTTTGTTTTCAACAATCTCAAAATCAGAATTGTTATGACTTCCAATGATTTCTTTTTTAAACTCAGGAGTTACAGTTTCTACTTCCTTTAATTTGCTATACTCCTTTATCATCTCTATCATATCAGCGTCTTTATCAACTTGCAGTTTATACCACAAGTGAAATCCCCACTGTTTATGCTTCTCTGTAAAGGTGTTTTTCAATGCCGGTGATAAAAAGTGTTGTTGTGCATTTGTAACCTTGTATTTTATATTTAAGTTATCAAGTCCCTCAATGTTAAACTTTACGATACCTTTATTATCAGTAACGATTGGGGTTTTTTCTAAAAAATCTCCAACAAAGGGCTTAAATTTAATTTTTAGTATTCCTTTTTCATAAGCCTCTTCAGGAATGTTTTTGAAGTCTATGGGAGGCCGTTCTCCCTTTTTGATTTCGTTAGAAAACAAGAATAATGTTAAGAAAACAAATACAGCTAAAAAACTAAATGCTTTTAAGTTCATGAGTGATTGATTTTTAAAGTCCGGATGATGCCCACAGCTAAACATTAATTCATCCGTCCTTGTGTTATACTTTAGATAAAACTTTTTATAAGTGGGCTTTACAATAATGAAGCATAAAAGTACACATTAAGAATATTAAAAAAATAAAAAAAGTAAAATTTGTGTTAAACGTTCGTTTTTTAATTGCCAAACACTAAATAGCGTAAATTAATGGACAGGCTTATATTTCCGGGCTATTCAAAAGTAATAATCAGGCAACAAAATGGATGCTGCCGGGAAGTGGAATTAAAATCAACAGGTTATAATTTCCTGTTTTCATTATTTAAAAAATGAGGTACTAAGCAGGTCTATGTTTCTGGGTGCATGTTCGCCAAAACTTTCTTCGAGCTTTGAATCGGAGATTTTGTAAGTACATTTTTCTCCTTCACGCTTAGAAAAAACGACAAAATATTCTTTCTTTTTATTATCCTGCAATATTACTTTTGCAAGATTGTCTGTTCCTTCTACTGAAAGGTCGAAGTCACAGATCGGGCAGTGAAATTCAAATTTTTCTCCCTGCTCAATCTTAATAGACGGATGATGCAAATAGTCATAATTGCCAAGTAATGGATTTAGCAATAAGATACCACCTTTCCATCCTTTCTTTTTGATAGTAAAAATTATTTTGTCGTTTACACTGATGTACCCCCTGCAATTTGGGCAAATAAAATCATTTTTCATAACTATTTCCCTCCGTATTTGGTTAATACTAAGTTGGATTTTAGCATCTTAAAGATAAGAAAAATAAGGGAGAAAAGCAAGTAATTAACAGAAGTTGAAGAGTTTATTATAAAAAGAATATCAGGCCATTTAGATTAAAAATAACACTTACTGACAACTAATAAATAATTCGTATCTTTATTTATTTGATAATGGCAATACATATTTAAAAAATATAGCTTAAATTTGTATTTGTTCTGCTATTATAGACTTTAAACGAAAAATAATTACAAAAACATATCATTATGACTTATTTGGCATTACCTAAAATTTTATTTAACAAGAAAAATGCTGCCTCACTTTCTAATTCAAAGCCTTTTATTGTTAATAAAATTTTCAAAGCATTTTTAAGCCTTGCTTTTCTGCTTATAGCTACAGGAGTTTCTGCGCAATATACCGGGGGTATTGGCTCCGGTTATGATATGGCGGAAATGGATTGTGTTGTTCCTCCCCCTGTTATTAGTTCAAACACACCTGTTTGTGATAATGCAACATTGACTTTGGAAGCTATTGGTGAAGGCTCATTTGTTTATCCTCCTGAAGCTCTTTATGAATGGACAGGACCGGGTGGATGGACTTCTTCAGATGCTGCACCGGAAAGAACACCTGCTGTGGCAGGCGATTATTTTCTTACGGTTTCTATAATTGGATGCGGTGAAAGCATGGAAAGCAGTCATACGGTGGAAACTCTCGAGTCTCCCACTGTTACCCTGGTAGCTGAAACAGATACTGAAATCTGCGAAGGAGGAGAGGTTTTTTTCCAGGCAATTCCTGATGCCCCTGAATTTAAATGGTATAAAGATGATGTCGAAATACCCGGTGAAGATGGAGGTACATATGTTGCTACTGAGGCCGGAGTTTATTATGTAGTTGCTATAAATACTAATGGCTGCAGCACTGCTTCATCAACCGAAGAGGTTATTGTTAATGACTTGCCTGTTGTTTCAATAGCTGCAAACGGAGATACAGAATTTTGTGATGGTGGGTCGGTTGAAATTGAAGCCACTGCAACTGGCAGTGGTGCATTGTTGTATCAATGGTATGAAGAAACTACAGGAATACTTGATGGAGAAACTAACAGTACTTTTATCGCTGAAGAAAGCGGCAGCTATTATGTCGCTGTTACTGATGAAAATCTATGTGAACAAGATTCTGAAAGCATTGAAGTAAATGTGTTCCCATTGCCGGAAGTATTCATAACTCCCGATGGAGTTATTTCTTTCTGTGAAGACGAAACTGTAGAAGTCCTTTTTGAAGCTACCGCCGGTTTTGAAACATATCAATGGTACCAGGACGATGTTGAAATCCCGGGTGCTGAATCAGAAACATACCTGGCAACAGAAGCCGGTGAGTATTATGTTGTGGTTTCAGATGTAAACACCTGTGTTAATTCTTCGGATCCTGCTGTTGTTGAGGTGAATACTCTTCCTGATGTAACTATCAGCCACGAAGATGATGCTTTTATTTGCGAAGGAGAAGAATTGCTGCTTAATGCAACTGAAGGCTTTGAAGCTTATGAGTGGTATAAAGATGATGTTTTGATTGATGGAGAAGATGGAAGTACTTATGCTGCATCAGAAGAAGGCAGCTATTATGTTATAGTAACTGACATTAACGGATGTACCAATATGTCAAATGTTATTGATGTGTTTGTTAATCCTTTGCCGGAACCTGAGATATTTGCCGATACCGAAAACCTTGACTTCTGTGAAGGTGATGACATTGAAGTATTAATGGAAGTCGTATCCAATGATTTTTATGAATCTTTTCAGTGGTATAAAGATGATGTTGAAATTCCCGGAGCCGACACAGAAACATACTTAGCAACAGAAGCCGGCTCTTATTATGCTCTTGTTACTGATGTTAACGGATGCTCTGCAATTTCAAATATTCTTGAAATTAATATACATCCTCTTCCATTGGTAGAAATTACGACAAGCGGAGAAATAGAATTCTGTTCGCAGGAATTAAATGCCGTGCCTGACACATACACTTGGTATGAATGGTATCTGGATGGTGATATTATTGAAGATGAAAATGACCCGACACTTATAGCCCGTTTTTCAGGCGAGTATGTTGTTTTGGCAACAGATGATAACCAATGTGTAGGAGCATCCGATCCAATAGTTTTGGATCTTCCTGATCGTCCTAATGCAGATGCCGGTGAAGATCAAACCATAGATTATGATACTTCTACAACATTAGCTGCCGATGATGGTGGCGCCGGTAGTTATGAATATAGCTGGGAGCCTGCTGATTTGCTTGTTGACCCGAATGTACAGAATCCTACTACTGTTAATCTTACAGAAACAACCACTTTTACTCTTATGGTTCTTGACCTTGACACACAATGTGATAATTTTGATGAGGTAACAGTTTTTGTAAACCCACAAACATTCAATCTCACAGTTGATATTAATCCTGCCGGTGGAGGCAGTGTGGAGGTTATGGTTGATGATGTCGTTTTAACAGAACCTTACGAAATTGAAGTTGATAAAGAAGTTGTTTTAACAGCTACGGCAGAAGATAATTATGAGTTTGAACATTTTCTTATCGGTTCCGATGAATTTACCGACAACCCATATACTTTTATTATAACTGAGGACACAGATGTTACTGCTGTTTTTGAATTTATAAATAATATTGTTGAACTTACAGGTGAAGACATTAGCGTTTATCCAAACCCTGCAAGAGATTTAATAAACTTTAGCTGGGAAAATGCTGATAAATCTGTAAGTATCAGTATTGTAAATTCTACAGGACAAGTAGTAAAAAGAATTGAAAACACAAACACACAAGGCAGTTTATCTGAACAAATCGACATTTCAGGATGGCAAAAAGGCCTTTATTTTATAAGGATAGCAAGTGAGAAAGGTATAATAACCAAGAGTTTCATTATCCAATAATTATGATAATACGTAGGGATGGCTTATTCATCTCTACGTATTGTTTTCTTCGGGGTCTTTTAAGCGAAACCAGGTCATTTTTTCATTTTGAGCCATTTCAACCAGTCCAGCTACCATAAGATTTACTATCACATTTTCAGCAAGATATTTTGGGATTTTTGCTAAACGGCAGTATCTGTTTATAGTTATAAAAGGATTATCATTTAAAAACTTAAGAAGAACTTCTTCCTTTTGGGAATATTTTATCGTAGCACCTTTCAATGCATTACTTTGTTTCCAGTATTTAAGCTGAATTGTTGCAGCCAGTATATTCTGGTCTTTAACCCTGACATAAGCTAACCATTTATTATCTTCATTTAATGCGTAGTACGGCTTAAGCAGGGAGTTTGAAACATCAACTTCCAGGACTTTTTTTCCTTCAATATTCCATGTTCTGAAAGCAAGGTCAATTTCAGGTTTGCAATACATTGATGCTGCGGCTTCAACCATATGGAATTCCTCATCGGTTCTTACACCGGCAATAACACCATTATCTTTAACACCGATAAGCAATTTTCCTCCATCGGTATTTGCAAATGCAACAAGAGTCTTGGCTATTTTACGCGAATCATTTATCTGGAATTTAAAATCCTGCTGTTGATGCTCGCCCTGCAAAATAAGGTTTTGTATATATTTTGACATCGCTAAATAATTACATTGTCATTACCGCCCAACTATCAACAAATAACTATAATCAATACGCTCTTTCGTTTCTTCCTTCAATATAATTAATAAACGACTTATTAGCTACTTTGTTTCCGCCGGGTGTAGGATAGTTGCCTGTAAAATACCAATCGCCGGTATTATCCGGACATGCTGAGTGCAGGTCTTCAATAGTTTGATAAACAATATCAAGGGAAGCATTTACTTCAGGTGGATGTAGCATACGGGCGATTTTTGCTGATATCTGTTCCGGTTTAAAAGGCTTATAAATGCCTTTAACATGATTGGCCACCTCTTCTTTAGGGGCAAATTCCTGCTCTTTACATTTTTTGTAAACTTCATTAATGATGTGATCCTGCTTAGTATCTTTCAGTAATTCAATAGCAGCACGAAACGCGATAAAGTCAGATAGCTTTGTCATGTCAATACCATAACAGTCGGGATATCTGATTTGCGGCGCAGAGGAGATTATAACTATCTTTTTAGGATTCAGCCTGTCAAGCATTCTGATAATACTCTGCCGCAATGTTGTACCCCTCACAATACTATCGTCAATTACAACAAGGCTGTCAACGCCATTTCTCACCAGTCCGTAGGTTACGTCATAGACGTGTGTTACAAGGTCATCGCGGGAACTGTCATCTGTAATAAATGTGCGCAGTTTAATGTCTTTAACTGCCACTTGGTCAACGCGTGGCTTTATTGCAAGTATTTCTTTTAGTTTTTCGGGATCAAAGTTGTTTTTAAGCTCCAGTATCCTGTCCTTTTTTATCTCATCACAAAAATCATTAAGGCCTTCGACCATCCCTTTAAAGGCAGATAGAGCTGTATTGGGGATGTAAGAAAAAATAGTGTTTTCGAGGTCAAAGTTTATTGTTTTCAGAATGGCAGGCACAAGGAATTTTCCGAGCTTTTTCCTTTCTTTATAAATATCTGCATCAGTACCCCTTGAGAAATATATTCTTTCGAAGCTGCACGATTTTTTTGCCTTTGGCTCGCTACATTGAACAATTTTAACATCGCCATCTTTTTTAATTATGAGAGCATGACCGGGGTCGACTTCTTTTATTTTATCAAAAGATATATTCAGAGCTGTTTGTATAGCAGGCCTTTCTGAGGTTACGACAACGATTTCATCATCTTTATAATAATACGCCGGTCTGATACCTGCAGGGTCACGAAGCACAAAAGAGTCACCATGGCCAAGCAACCCGGAAACTACATATCCTCCGTCCCAGTTTGCACAGGCATTTTTAAGAATATTTTGTATGTCAATATTTTGCGCAATAAGAGGAGATATTTCTTTTTTTGAAAACCCATCAGTTTTATACTTTTTATACAAATCCTCATTTTCATCATCAAGAAAATGGCCCATTTTTTCCAGAATGGTAATAGTATCTGAGGTTTCGTTTGGATGCTGGCCAATGTTAACGAGGCTGTCAAACATTTCATCAACATTGGTAAGGTTGAAATTTCCGGCTATCATAAGATTTTTGGACATCCAGTTATTTTCTCTCAGAAAGGGATGGCAATATTCAATTCCATTTTTGCCAAATGTGCCATATCTTAAGTGTCCTATATATAATTCACCAACAAGATTAATATGTTTTTTAAGCCATTGAGCATCGTTTAACCTTTCTTTATTTCCATTTTGACAAGAAGCAAGCTCGTTATGAATCTGTCCGAAAATATCCCGCAAAGGATTTGAGTCATTGCTTCTGATTCTGTACATATATCGGCTGCCGGGCTCTGTGTCAAACTTAATACAACCTATTCCGGCACCATCCTGGCCCCTGTTATGCTGTTTTTCCATGAGCAGATAAAGCTTATCAAGCCCATAAAGTGCAGTTCCATATTTAAAAAGGTAGTATTCGAGAGGTTTAAGCAGCCTTAACATTACTATGCCGCATTCATGTTTAAGAAGTTCGCTCATAAGTTCTTGCTGTTAAAATGCAAAAGTAATCAAAATGAATATTAAGCTGAAAAAAATATTTTTGCCCATTGCCAACTTATTCAATAATTCACAACTCCGTGCTAAAAAAAGGCGTATGAGTTTTTTTAAACCCAATATCTTTTAATTTTTTTACTGCAGTACTAAAAAGACTGTCTATCTGTTCCGGTTTGTGGGCGTCTGTATTAATCATCACAGGAATATCCATTTTAAGACATTCCTTTAAGACAAAATCGGAGGGAAAAAATTCCTTGGTTTTACCCCTGTAAACTCCCCTTGTGTTGAGCTCTACAATACAATTGTTGTCAGAAACAGCTTTTAATGTTTCTGTTACCAGGCTTTTATACCATGATTCGCTTGTTGAGAATAGCTTTTCATCGTTATGCATTTTAACTTTATCAAGGTGGCCGATAATGTCGGGCTTTTGTGTATTTATCATTTCAATAGATTGCATATAAAATGCTTCAACAGCTTTTTTTGCATTTCCGTTAAAAAACTTCTTTATAGTTTCAAAATAGGCTTCCTTTTTACCATCAATAAACCAAAGCTCATCCTTATTTTTTATTTTAACCAGATGCACAGAACCAATACAGTAATCTAGTTTGTTATTTGAAGTAAAAACACTGAAATCATCAGAATAACCCGGGATGTAGTCAATTTCCAAGCCGATATAAACATCAATTTTGTCTTTGTATTTCTCTTTTAGTTTTGAAGCATTTTCCAGGTAAGTCTTCATATCTTCCTGTTTTATGCTCCATGGATTTTCAAAAGACAAGGGGGAGTGTGGTGTAAAGCCTATTGCTGAAAAATTATTGTCAATTGCGGATATTACGTAATCTTCAAGACTGTCTGTGCCATCACATAAATCAGAGTGGGTGTGAAAATTGTATTTTATCATAATTAAAATGCAGTTCTCAGGCTTTTTCTACTTGTTTTGCTTGCTGTGCCATTTTTATCATTGATGAAATAATATTTATAGCTACGTGATTTTCTCCACCTTGTGGAATAATCATATCGGCATAGCGTTTTGTAGGCTCAATAAATTGCAGGTGCATCGGTTTAACGTAAGTTTCATAATGAGTTAAAACCTCTGTGAAAGTTCTGGCTCTTTCTTCGATGTCTCTTTTAATAACCCTCATTAGCCTGTCGTCGGCATCGGCATCAACAAATATTTTTATATCCATCAACTCTCTCATTTTTGCTTTGTTAAAAATGAGAATGCCCTCAACGATAATAACATTACAGGGGTTTATTGTGATTGTTTCATTTGACCGGGCGCAGGTAACATAAGAATAAACCGGCATTTCAATAGATTTCCCTTCTTTAAGCATTTTAATGCTTGTGTCGCCCACGGACTTCACGGTCGCCGGCGATCCAAGACGTGAACCGACTCGTCAACCAGCCAGGCGGCGCAGCGCAGGGCAGCCTGGATGTCGTCTGACTCCAGGTAGGGATAGGCCTCCAGGATCTCGTCACGCGTCATCCCATCCGCGATCAGATTCAAGATCAGTGAGACGGTGATCCGC
>JAWOBS010000331.1:0-7972 GCA_046484145.1 Bacteroidales bacterium | reverse complement strand
CTTATTAACAAGTTTGTCGACCACTTCAGCATCAACCCTTACGAAGCTAACATCCTTTAAGAGGCTTTCGAGCATATTAATAAAATGGCTATCAATAGGAGTATCTAATAACAAAACATCGTAGCCTTTTTCTTTTGCTGCATCGATAAAGCTGTGTTGTTCTTCTTTATCTGTAGCATAAATATGAACTATTTTTTTGTCCTTATTTGTTTGATTTGTTTTGATATGATTTTCATACTCTTCAAAAGTAAAGTATTTATTATCAACATTTTTAAGAAGGCAGAACTTACTGGCACGATCTTTAAATTTTTCTTCGCTAATCATGCCATATTGGATAAACAATTTAATGTCATCCCATTTTTTTTCAAATTCTTCACGATTATTTTTAAATAACTCTTCCAGTTTATCAGCAACTTTCTTGCTTATATGGCTGCTTATTTTCTTAACATTAGAATCGCTCTGAAGAAAACTCCTTGAAACGTTCAGTGGTATATCCGGGGAGTCGATAACACCATGCAGAAGGGTTAAGAAGTCAGGCACAACACCTTCTACAGAATCTGTTACAAAAACCTGGTTGCAATACAATTGAATTTTATTTTTCTGGACTTCAATTTGCTGTTTTATTTTAGGGAAAAACAAAACTCCGGTAAGGTTAAAAGGGTAATCCACATTTAAATGTATATGAAAAAGAGGTTCTTCAAAAGAAAACGGATAAAGCTCCCTGTAAAAGTTTTTATAATCCTCATCTTTTAATTCAGTAGGTTTTTGAGTCCAGGCAGGTTTTGTATTATTAATCACTCTTGGTTTTTCAACAGTAACTTCTTTTTCTTTACCATCTTTATCCTTTTCCTTTTTTGTTTCTTTTTCGGTACCAAAAACTATTTCAACCGGCAAGAACTTGCAATATTTTTTCAAAAGGCCAAGTATTCTTTCTTCACTCAAAAATTCTTCTGAATCTTTATCAATATGGAGAATAACATCAGTACCCCTGGTGGTTTTTTTTGAGGCTCCTAATTCAAACTCCGGGTTTCCTTTGCATGACCACTTTACAGCTTTCGAACCTTCTTTATATGAAAGTGTATTAATCTCAACTTTTTCCGACACCATAAAAGCAGAATAAAATCCAAGCCCGAAATGTCCTATAATTGAGTTATCACCTTCATAAGTTTTGTATTTAGCGACCCATTCTTCTGCACTTGAAAATGCGATCTGGTTAATGAACTTTTTAATTTCTTCATCAGTCATACCTATCCCTTTATCTCTGACAGTAATAGTTTTCGCTTTACTATCAAGAATAACTTCAACGGTGGTATCACCCATATCGCCTTTAAGTTCACCGACGGATGCCAGAGTTTTTAGCTTTTTTGTTGCATCAACAGCATTAGACACAAGTTCGCGCAGAAATATTTCAGAATCTGAATAAAGGAATTTTTTAATTATAGGAAAAATATTCTCAGTTTGAACGTTAATTTTACCTTTTTGCATTTTACCAAAATTTTTGTTAGAAAAATAATTTTTCTACGGACTTATCAAAGCATGTGCCATGAAAAAACACTGACATTTTGTCGGTAAAAGCAGCGAAAAAATTATCGGATTAGGGTAACAGTTCCGGATTTCGTAATACTATTTCCATTTGTACACAAACCGTTAAACTTCCAGACATATACTCCTTGTGGAGCCAGGCTACCCCTGTGATAGCCGTCCCAACCAATTAAGGGATCGGTGCTTCTGAAAATAAGCTCTCCCCACCTATTGAAAATGGTGAGCTCATAATCCTGGATGCCCTGATAAAGTGGAAAGAAAACTTCGTTTGTGATATTAGCAGGATCATAGTATCCGCCAGAGGAACCCGTAATGCTGGGTGTAAATGCATTTGGAAATACTATTTGACATAATTCATCAACCCTGACTGCATTCTCCAAAATCAAAGTGTCATGACATTGTGGATCTGTGTCAGTACTTACAGCCAGCATAATGTCATACAAGCCTGGCTCATCATAGTAATGAACAGGTTCAAAATCTGTTGATGTATTATTATCGCCAAAATCCCAATAATAAAATTCAGCAAGGGAAGATAAATTAACAAGCCTCAGCGGTTCGTCAGGAATCTGAACATACAAACTTGCAATTTCAAATAATGCAGTCGGATTTTGAAAAACTTCCACGGTTTGGTATGTTGTATCTTGTCCGCCGTCACCAATAGCAACAAGCATAACATCATAGACACCGGGAAAAACAAAAGTATGAATAGGACTTTCTTCTACACTCATTGCTCCATCTCCAAAGTACCATCTATAATCATAACTATACACTGAATGGTTTTCAAATTGAACTGTCAGAGGAGCACACCCTTGGGTTGATGGGCTAAAATCAGCAATAGGTACAGGCGAGGTGATAGTAATTATTTTCACAATTGAATCAGAGCAATGCTCATTATAAGCTGTCAATTTTGTTTCATATAAAATTGTAGAATAATCATCAGGCTCTCTTTCATAAGTGTGATAAAACGGATCCCTTGAATCTGTGTTAAATACATTTCCATCATCAAAATCCCATATATAGCTAAAATTACCAGGGCTTGTGAGATTTTCGAGATACACAGTTGCATCTGGAAAAGGCTGTGACATTGGTGTAGCTCTAAAATCAGCCAAAGGTGAAGCTAATACAGTAATTACATCTGTGGTTGTTGCAAAGCAATTATATGCAGATGTAGCTGTTAGGGCAACTTCATAATCAATAGTATTTGCGGTATAATTTGAAAACACATGCAAAGGGTTTACACTTGTACTGGTATTTCCATCACCAAAATCCCAAAACATGGTAACACCCAAATTTGTACTACTAACAAATTGGACATTGAAATGAGAGCATCCTTCATATAAACCATCCTCTGTATCAAAATCAACCGTAACTTCAGGATATACAGCAATAGTTTGCGATGATAGATCTTCACAACCATAAATATTTTCAACACTTAAATTCAAATTATAATTAAGAGGATTTAAAGTTGTATTATTCCATGTATAGGAAAAGTCATTTTCATCAGTTGAGTTATTTCCATCACCAAAATCCCATAAATAATCAACAGCACCTATTGAATAATTTTCAATTAAGGCTTCAAAAGGAGAGCATCCTGCTGTTTCAGAGAGATAAAAAGCAGCAAGGGGCAGTGGATTCACAGTAATAGTAGTAGTATAATAATCAGTGCAACCATATTCGGAAACTACAACCAGGTCAACATCAAAAAACTCCTGATCAATAAAATCATGATTAAAGAATGTGTGTGAAGGATTCTCTTCCTGGGAAGTATTTCCGTCACCAAAATCCCAGAAATGATAATGCACACCTTCGGAAGAATTGTTAAAGTCAACATCTAAGGGATGACAGCCTTCATCAACAACATCAAATTCTGCACTAATATCAGGATAAACAGTAATTATTTGTTCATAACTGTGAGAACAGCCAAAAGCATTTTCTACTTCAAGGTTTATGGTAAACAGGGCTTGCCCTGCGCCTGCAGGCTGAGTATATTCATGAGTAAATGAATCAGTATAATTAAAAACATTGCCATCATCCATATCCCATTGATAAACAGAGGCTCCTTCCGAATAATCTTCAATCTGAATTTCATGCGGTGAGCATCCGGTATGATTTGGGACAGAAAAATTTGCCTGTGGCCTTGGGTTTACTGTAATGCTATGGTATGTTGTATCACTACATGCATTTGCATTATTAGCAATAAGCATAACTTCATATGTAACCGGGTCGGTATAGCTATAATTATTGAATGTATGTGAATGTACAGCTTCATTGCTTGTTGAAGTATGTCCATCGCCATAATCCCAATAATAAGCTGTATACGCAGTTGCTCCGGAAGACAAATTATCAAATTCTACTGTTAATGGATGACATCCCTCAATAATATTCACATCAAATGCTGCAATAATATCAGGATAAACGCTTACTTGTTGTGTATAAGAATTATCACAACCATATGAATTTGAACCATCAAGAACAACATCATAAATTTGTGCAACATTATTTACATCAATTTCATATAGATAAGTAAAAGTAGCGTTATTCTGAGTGCCGGTATTACCATCACCAAAATCCCACAGCAGATCATCAACACCAATAGAAAGATTATGAAAAATAGCTTCATGGGGCGAGCATCCGCTAGGGTTCTCTATCATGAAAGCAACATCAGGCCTGGGAAAAACAGTAATTACCCTGTTAATAAGATCATTACAACCATAAACGGACTCCGAAAACAGAGAGACATCAAAAGTTGCTATGTCGGTGTAGCTGTGGTTATAATATAAATGTTCGGGATTTTCCCGGGTAGAAACAATACCATCGCCCATTTGCCAATAATAATAATCTGCATTTTCTGACAAATTATTAAATTCAGGATTATGGGGGCTGCATCCCTCTTCCAGGTAACTAAAATCAGAAGTTACCTCAGGATAAACGGTTATTGTATGTGTAACAAAATCAGAGCAACCTTCGACATTCTCAATATCAAGGCTAATGACATAATCAATTGGGGCATTAGTTGTGTTTGTGTATGTATGGGTAATCTGTGGATCACCGGAATTAGATACGGGCGAACCATCGCCGAAGTCCCACAAATATGAATCAGCTCCTTGTGCATAATTTTCAATTGTCACTTCAAACGGACTACATCCTTCTACATTTTCAATAAAGAAATCTGCTTTAATTCCGGGCAAAACAGTAATATCCATTTCTGTGGTATCCTTGCAAAAGTACTGCGATTCAGCTACCATTTCTACAGTATATGTAACAGGATTGTCGTAATCTTCATTAGTAAAAACATGAGAAGGGTCAAATTCTGCAGATGTTCCACCATCACCAAAAGTCCAATAATAAGTATTTCCTCCTGATGTATTATTTGCAAAATCCACATTCAAAGGGCTACAGCCACTAATTGGGTTAGCATCAATATCAGCAATTATTTTAGGATAAACGGTAATTTCTTTTTCGGCTATACTAATACAGCTCTCAGCACTTTCTGCAACCAGTGAAACTGTGTAAGTAACCGGATTAGGATCATCATGTTCATAAAAATGAGAAACTTCATTTACATCAAATACCGGAGGAGAGCCATCTCCAAAATCCCAGTAAAATGTATATCCTGAATAAGCAACAATATCACTGGAAAAATCAACAGTTGACAAATTACAAACTGCCTCCGGGGCAAAGGAAAAGTCAGCAACCAACTCCGGGTGAACAGTAATATCAATGTAAGAGGTGTCAGCACAAAAATATTCTGAAGCTACCACTTGCATAACTGTATACACTATTGTTGAGTTAGTTTTATTGTTAAAGGTATGCGAGGGGTCTGACAACACAGAATTTCCGCCATCATCAAAATCATAAAAATAATGATCAACAACACCAATTGCAGTGTCTTCAAAATCAATTGCAAGAGGAGCACATCCTTCAATCTGGGAAGGATTAAAACCACTTTCAATATATGGGTTAACAGTTATTGTATCTGTTGCTATATCAGTGCAGCCTTGGGGGTTTGAGACTTCTTGTGTTATAACATATTCAACGGGGGCATCAGTAAAATTATCAAAAGTATAATATACAAAAGGATCATCTAGGTTTGAAAATGGAACGCCATCAACCGAATACTCATAAGTATGAGCGCCTATCGAAGTATCCTCAATAGTAATTTCGTAGGGGGCACAAACTTCTGAAGGAGTAAATCCAAATCCGGCTTCAATATATGGGTGAACCGTAACAAGCAGAGAGTCATAATCGGAACATAAGAAACTTTCGGAGATAGTAGTAAGATAAACTACATACGTCGTATCCGTATCAGTATAATTATGAAAAACGTGAGTTGGGTCATCTGCAATAGAGAAATTCCCATCACCAAAGTTCCATAAATGAAAAAGAATAGGCCCGTATGAATTATTTTGGAAGTTAAGCTCTAATGGGCTGCATCCAATCTGTTCATCATCAGGTGTAAATTCTGCAACAACGGGAGGAGTCAATTTAAACTCTTTAGTGTATGTATCTGTGCATCCGTAGTCATCTTCAGCAATAAGCACAACAGTATGATACTCGTAATCTGCGGGGACAGCATATTCATAATATACAGGATCCATGTTATTAGTAAAAAACACATTGCCATCAATGTGCCACTCGAAAGAAGTCCCATTTTCAGAAAGGTTCAAAAAAGTAACTTCATGGCTTTCACAAAAAGTTCTTTGCGGATGGAACTTGGCATTAACCCTCGGATGAATTGTTAATGGTTCGGAAGCACTACCTGTACAACCATTAACATCAACATATTCATAAACTACTATATAGCTGCCACTACCCAACTCAACAGGATTAATTGAGGTAATATCATACAATCCCATAGTTGGAATTGAGTAGGTTCCTCCAGCCGGCGACCCGCCTGTAAGCTCAAAATAAGTTTCAGAGCCGCATATAGGGTCGAATGGATCAAGAGTAACATTTGGTAAAGGATTAACTGTTATTGTGACTTCACCATCAACAGATATCCCCCAATCAACATCTAAAATATCAATGTAATAGGTAGTTGTAACAGTCGGTGTTACCAGTGGATCCGGAATATTTTCCTGGCCAACCAAAGAAGGATCCGGGGGATTGCTTGTCCAGGTGTATTCATAATTACCAGACCCTCCACTAACAAGGACACTAAGCTGTACTTCTTCGCCCATGCAAATTTCATCTGGCACTCCATCCAGACCAACTATCTCAAGATCGCCACCGATTACATAAATAATTACCTGGTCAGTGCTCACGCAACCGGTATCATCATCAACAACGGTTAAGGTGAATACTGTTGTAACAAAAAGCGGGACAGTTGTTGTGTTTTGACTATTGGGATTATCTACCTGGGCAGCAGGCTCCCAATAATAAGAATAATTACCTGTGCCACCGGCAGCAGCGGAAAGATTGGCTGTTGTACCAGTTACTATTGTTTGGTCAGGGCCGGCATCAGCCAGGGGCAGTTCATAAACAGTAATGAAAGCAGATGCTTCATTATAACAACCATTAGCATCTTCATATCCATAAAAAAACTCAAAGGTGCCCGGCCCGGAAGCGCCAATATCGAATTCTCCACCACTAATATAATCACCAAAATAGAATCCTCCTGCAGGAGATCCCCCTGTCAAGGTATAAGAATCCTCATACATACAAACTTCGAGGTCATCAAGGGTAACTTCCGGTAGATCATGGACAGTCAGATACTGCGTGTCTGAGCCAATACAACCTGTATCGGGATCTTCATATACATATGTAATTTCGTAAATTCCGGGGCCGTATACTGCCGGATCAAACCAAAAAGCTAAAACACCATCAACATAATACGAACCTCCGGAAGGAGAGCCCGGCGCAACTTCATTAAAATAAAAAAGAGGATCATCAACACATACATCATCAAATGGAGGCAGTGTAACATCTACTTCATCAAATTGCATTGATGTAATTATAAGGTCATATGTTGGAGTACCTGTTCTGCAAAATGTAAAATAATGAGGGCCGGGGCCATCAAAACATAAATAAATAATATTATCGCTTGGTGTAATACCTTTATATTCACAATTAACATAATAATGTGTATTACCTTGAGCTGTTGAAAAAGCGATAACAACACCATTGGCATCCGGGTGCAGGTTTAGTTCAATAGTAAAACAATTATGATTAGAAGGCGCGCCGCAACACTGATCATCTACTTCAAGATTCTCCAAAAAAACTGAAGCCCCGGGATCAGCTGTTAAATCAACAATATGAAGAGGACAGTCTCCATCCTGGCCATTAGATTCAGGAATATTCCAAAAAATAAAAAAACCAATAAACAGAAGAAGCCAGCCTTTTGACAATACTATACTTTCGCTTCTATATTCAAATAAATGATACATTAAATCTTAGTAAATATTAGTTACATCTTGGTAAACTTCAAAAC
>JAWOBS010000279.1:0-19324 GCA_046484145.1 Bacteroidales bacterium | reverse complement strand
TATGTGGGATGTGATCGATCCCTCCCTGATCATCGAGGAGGAACGGTGGGTCACCATGCGCGACGATCGCTCCGAAGGCCTTGAGTTCAGTCTGGTCGGAAAGGAGCAGCAGGTTCCTGATCACCCATCCCTATACAAGGTGTATAGTCAAGACTGATCAAGCCATCAGAAGTTTTCTCACCAAACTTAATACCGGCCTGCTTTTCAAACTCTTCAGCCACTTCTTTCATTCCACTCATAACTGAAGGTACACTATTGTTTAAATAAATAGCATAATTGCCAACAGGCTCAGTTGTGAAGAAATGATAAAAGGTCTTCGTTTGTTTTACATCGGCTTCTGAGATTCCAAGCTCTGAAGCAATAAGGCTTACTGCTTCATCCGAAACACATTTAAACTCAGATTGAACAGATATCAATATATCCATCAATCGTTCCGGAGATTTACCATAAGACTCAACAATTCTAATAATTTTTTCTTTCATACATTAAATATATTAGCTGTAACTGATTATAAATAAATGACTTTTTAATGCGCGACAAATATATATGTTTTTGGCAAAATATAAAGGGTTTTTCACAATTTAGAATGATTATAATTATGTTATAACAAAGAGTAAAAAAAGAATAAAATGCTTCTCTCATAACTATTTCTTATCTCAATAAAACCCTTAATAACAGTACATCACAAATAAAATTGCGTAAAAGTATCGATTTTATGTTTAAAAATTCAGTCGTTTACTACCATGCAAATCGGGATATTCCTCTCTAAAGCAACTCATTTAAGGAAAGTAATTTTACATCAACAAAATGATAGAGGAATTTTAAAAATAAATAATCCATTATTAACACTTAAAAAAATAAAGACATGGAAACAACAAAAAAAAGAATTTTGATCGTAGACGATGACATTGATGTTATCACTTTAGTAAAAGCAGTTCTAACAAAAGAAGGTTACGAGGTAATCTCTGCAATGAGTAAATCCGAAGGTTTGGAAAAACTTCGTAATGAGAAGCCTGACATGGCAATCCTTGATGTTATGATGACAACTCACTATGAAGGTTTCGAACTTGCACAGGAAATTCTTAACAATCCTGAGTTTAAAGACATGCCTTTCCTTATCCAGTCATCAATTGATATCCTTGTAACTTCAAAAGCCGCTGTACAAGATATGGCACGCGAATACAGGAAAGATCCAAACTTTAAAGACTTACAGGTACTTCTTGTGAAAAACATCAACGATGGAAGCGCAGGTATTGATTACAAAGGAGAAGATGGAAAAACATACTGGTTCCCGGTTAATGGATTCATCAGAAAACCTGTTGATGCAGAAAAAATTAAAGCGGAAGTTGCTAAGCATATAAAATAGTTTTGAATGCTGGGTATGTCATATGGACAGTTAAAAATCAGTTGATTACTGTAATACAATATAAATTAATCTCTGCTGATAAAGAAAAAACTGACAAAGACTACAAAACAAAATATAATAATTATGGAAAGTAATATCAAAAAAATATTGACCACATATCCGGAGGGGAGTACAGAAAACCTGATACCCATTTTGCAAGACATTCAAGACGTTGATGGTTTTTTATCAAAAGAATCTGTAATACAGGTAAGCAAGTATTTACATATGCCTGCAAGTAAAATATTTGGAGTGGCAACATTTTACAATCAGTTTCGCTTTACTCCCCTTGGGAAATATCACATCCAGGTTTGCAGGGGCACAGCCTGTCATGTTTTAGGATCTGCTACTGTGCTAGATGAAATTGAAAAAAACATTGGAGCAAAATCAGGTCAAACCTCAAGAGATGGCATGTTTAGCCTGGAAGTTGTAGCATGTATCGGAGCTTGTGGATTAGCACCTGTAATTGCAATAAATGGGCAATTTCACGCGAAAGTATCAGGTGAATCAATTAAAGAAATTTTGGACACTTATCGTAATAAAGAATAATTATGAATATAAAAAGTAATGATTCCGTAAAAGAGTTCCTTATTAATGAAGTATTGAGAGATTTTTCCAATAATTCAAAAGATAAGGAATTATTGGAGCAGATTTCTGTTTTACGCCATGACAAAATCAGTGAGCCTCATATATATGTAGGCTCCGGGACTTGTGGACTAGGTGCCGGTGCTGACAAAACTCTTACAGCTGTCAAAAAATATCTAAGCAGCAAAAATATTACGGCAAAAGTTATTGAAACCGGTTGTATAGGCCTCTGTGCTGTTGAGCCTATTATGGATATTCAGCTGCCGGATTACAATAGGATTTCATTTCAAAACATCACTGAAGATAAAGTTGAAGAAGTATTAGATAGCATTTTTCAGTTAGAGATTCCAAATGCAGAGATTTTAGGCCAATTTGAGACAGAGGGTAGTAAGAAATGGGAAAATGTAAGATATCTAAACGAACATCCATTCTTTAAACCCCAAAAACGTTTAGTCCTTAAAAATTGTGGTATAATTGACCCTGTTGATATTGGTGAATATATTGCCAGGGGTGGATATAAAAGCTATATCAAAGCAATAAGCTCAAGTTCTCCTATTGAGATATGTGACACCATTGAAAATAGTGGCCTTAGAGGCAGAGGTGGCGGAGGATTTCCAACCGGACGCAAATGGAAGTTTGCAAATTCTGAAAAAAGTGATCAGAAGTATCTTATCTGTAATGCTGATGAAGGTGACCCCGGTGCATTTATGGACAGAGCCGTAATTGAGGGAGATCCACACAGGCTAATCGAAGGTATGGCTATTGGAGCATACGCAATTGGAGCTACCAAAGCTTACATCTATATTCGCGCAGAATACCCACTCGCTATTCAAAGACTTGAAGTTGCAATAAAACAAGCCAAAGAATATGGGCTAATTGGAAAAAACATTTTTGAAACAGGTGTAGACTTTGAGATAAAAATAAAAAAAGGAGCCGGCGCATTTGTTTGTGGAGAAGAAACCGCTCTAATGCACAGTATTGAAGGTAAAAGAGGAATGCCTCGCCCCAGGCCGCCATTCCCAACAACTAAAGGATTATTTGAAAAACCTACAGTTATAAACAATGTTGAAACATTTGCTAATGTTTCGGCAATAATTGCTAATGGAGCAGATTGGTTTGCTTCCACAGGCACTGAGAACAGCAAGGGCACAAAAGTTTTTGCACTATCCGGTAAAATTGCTCTTACAGGGCTTGTTGAAATACCAATGGGAACAACAGTAAGAGAAATACTTTTCGATATTGCCGGAGGTATAATGAACAATAAAAAGTTTAAATCCGTACAAATTGGTGGCCCGTCAGGAGGATGTATTACCGAAGAGAATTTAGACATAGAGATTGATTATCAGTCACTGCTAAATGTTGGAGCTATGATGGGTTCCGGAGGCCTTGTTGTTATGGATGAGGAAACCTGCATGGTTGATGTAGCTAAATTCTTCATGGGCTTTATTCAACGCGAAAGCTGTGGTAAATGTATCCCATGCCGCGAAGGAACAAAAAGATTGCTGGAAATTCTTGAAAGTATTACTTCAAAGCCTAATTCTAATGACAGCAATGAAGCATTAGACCGTTTCAAAGGAGTTATGCAGATAGAGAAATTAAGCAAGGTAATACAAGATACTTCCCTCTGCGGATTGGGACAAACTGCACCAAACCCGGTATTGAGTACATTAAAATGGTTTAAGGACGAATACGAAGCACATATATTTGACAGGCACTGCCCTGCCGGTGTATGCCAAAATCTTAAAGTGTACAAAATTGATGTAGACAAATGCTCCGGATGCACTGTTTGTACTAAAAAATGTCCTGTCAATGCAATTATAGGCAGCAGAAAAGCACCCCACTTCATTGTTGAAGATAAATGTATCGGATGTGGTGCGTGCTATGAAGCGTGCAAATTTGAAGCAATAGAAATTGTGTAATTAAAAAACAATATAAAATGAGCTTTTTAATAGACGTCAATAATAAACAAATAGAGGCCAGAAATGGTGAAACTATCCTTGATGCGCTGAAAAGACAAGGTATTCACATACCAACTCTTTGCCATCTGAAAGGTAGTTTTCCTTCCGGTTCCTGCCGTATGTGTGTGGTTGAAAATGAAAAAACGAACAGGCTTGTAACGGCTTGCAGCACACCGGTTGAAGAAGGAATGAAAGTTCTTACACATTCACCACGCGTGATTGAATCAAGAAAAACAATTGTCGAATTACTTTTGTCAAATCATCCTGATGACTGCTTATACTGCGTAAGAAATAAAAATTGTGAATTACAGGACCTCTCTGAGGAATTACAGGTAAGAGAGCGCAGAATAAAGGGAGAAAAAAACAGTAATCACCTTGACAGGTCAAGTGCAAGTATAGTACGTGATCCTGACAAATGTATTCTTTGTGGAAGATGTGTTAGAGTTTGCGAAGATGTTATGGGTGTTGCCTGTATAGATTTTATAAACAGGGGAAGCCAGTCAGTAATTGGCTCTGCATTCAACTCAGCTCTCAATACCTCAAGCTGTGTAAACTGTGGCCAATGCATAATGGTATGCCCAACCGGTGCATTATCAGAGAAAAGCCATTTCCCGGAACTTATTTCAATGCTAAATAATCCTGAAAAAACGGTAGTTGTTCAGTATGCTCCCGCAATATCTGTTTCACTGGCGGAGGAGTTTAATATGCCTGCCGGTGTTGACATAAATGGCGTAATGAACGCAGCAATGCGTAAAATGGGATTCAAATTTGTCTTCGATACAACATTTACAGCTGACTTAACAATCATGGAAGAGGCTGCTGAGCTGGTTGACAGGGTAAAAAGTGGTGGCACCTTACCAATGATTACAAGTTGTTGCCCGGGATGGGTCAAATTTGCAGAAGAGTTTTATCCTGACCTTCTTCCAAACCTCTCAACTTGCAAATCACCCCAACAAATGATGGGATCGGTTATTAAATCATACTGGGCCGAAAAGACAGGCAACAAAGCTGAAGATATCTATTCAGTATCTGTTATGCCTTGTACTGCCAAGAAATTCGAAGCTCAGCGCGAAGAAATGACCCATAAGGGAATTACTGATGTAGATGCTGTTTTAACGACAAGAGAATTAGGCCAGTTGATAAGAATGTTCGGTATTGACATTAACAACATTGCACCTGAAGCTACAGATTCTCCATTAGGTTTCAGAAGTTCTGCAGGTAAACTTTTCGGAGCATCAGGCGGAGTAATGGAAGCTGCTATAAGAACAGCTTACAATATGATTACAGGTGAAGAATTAATGAGATTTAAGATTGAAGCTCTAAGAGGACTAGATGGATGTAAGGAAGCTCAAATTTCTATTAAAGGCCTGGATGTAAATGTTGCAGTGGTCAATGGGCTGGCAAATGCAAGAGTTTTACTGGATAAAATGAAAAAAGGCGAGAAAAACTATCACTTTATAGAAGTAATGGCTTGCCCGGGTGGCTGTATCAATGGTGGTGGCCAACATATAGGAGCTACTGAAGAGGCCGTAAAAGCAAGAATGAAAGCTTTATATGATATTGATGATAAGGAAACTATAAAGGTTTCACATAAAAATCCTGAAATCATTCAGCTCTATAAGGACTTTCTCGGTAAACCACTTGGAAAAAAATCGCATGAGTTACTACATACTCAATATTGCAAAAGAGATGTTCTTTTATAAAAACAAATAAAAAGATTATAGCAATGGGACATGCTAAGAGAGATAAGTTAGTATTTACAGTTAAAGATAAGTGCAGGGTATGCTTTACCTGTGTGCGGGAATGTCCTGGAAAAGCAATAAAAATTATTAACGGACAGGCTGAAGTATTAAGTGAAAGGTGCATAGGTTGCGGAAACTGTGTAAGTGTCTGCAGCCAGCATGCTAAAGTTATACTGGATTTAAAAACCGAGCTTGAAGAACTGCTGCATAATAAAAAAGCACCGGTATTTGCTCTTCTGGCACCAAGTTTTCCGGCTGAATTCACTGATTTAAATGACTTAAATATATTAACCGGAATGATCCGCAGCCTGGGATTCGACAAGGTGCTTGATGTTGCTTTCGGTGCTGACCTTGTTGCAAAGAAATACAACAAGCTGCTGGAAGAAAATTCAGAGAAAACATTCATTTCTTCAGACTGTCCCGCAATAGTTTTTTATATCGAACATTTTCACCCTAAACTTGTCAAAAACATTGCACCTATTGCTTCTCCAATGGTTGCAACTGCAAGATTGGCAAAAGAGATGTATGGAGAAGATGTGAAAACAGTTTTTATAGGCCCTTGCTTTTCAAAAAAAGCCGAATCAGATGAAATAGATGTTGCTATAACCTTTAAAGAATTAAGAGAGCTCTTTGACAAATATTCTATCACTCCTGATGATGTAAAGCCGGCCAATTTTGATGGGCCGGAATCTGCTATGGGAGCTGTATTTCCAATAAGCAGGGGATTATCTCAAAACATTAAAAAAACTGACGACATTGCTGATGGTAATATTATTGTTGACTCCGGCAAACACAATTTCAAAGAAGCTATAAAAGAATTTGAAAAAGGAGAAATATCAAATTATAACCTTGAGCTATTATGCTGTGAAGGTTGTATTTTAGGCCCGGGGATGACTGAACAAAACAAGCAGTTTTTTAAAAGATCCCAAATTACTAAATATGTAAAGAATAAGGTTAAAAATCTGGATAAATCAGAATGGGAGAGAAATATTGCAACATTTGAAAAGTTAGATCTATCACAAACTTTTAACCCATTAGACAGGCTGACACCGACACCCCAGGAAGAAGCAGTTAATGAAGTCCTTATAAAAATGGGTAAAACAGAGCAATCTGATCATCTTAACTGTGGTGCATGTGGGTATGAAACATGCTATGAACATGCAGTAGCTGTTGTTGAAGGTTATGCAGAATCTGAAATGTGCCTGCCTTTTACAATAGAGAAGTTACACAAATATGTAGAGGACCTGAACGATTCTAATGAGAAGCTAAAAAGCACAAAACTGGCTTTAAAACATTCTGAAAAACTTGCCAATATGGGACAAATATCTGCAGGAATTGCTCATGAGCTTAATAATCCACTAGGAGTAATTACAATGTACAGCAATATTGTGCTTGAGGAATTAAAAAGGGAAAACCCAATGCGCAAAGATCTTGAATTAATTGTAGAACAAGCAGACAGATGTAAAGGTATAGTGAGTGGCTTATTGAATTTTGCAAGAAAAAATAAGATAAAAGTTCAAGAAGTTGACATTGAAGAGTTCTTAAAACGCAGCCTTGAGTCTGTCGTAGTACCTGACAATATCCAAACGTCAGTAAGCTCGGGATTAGCAGACCCATGGGTAATGATAGACCCGGAACAAATGATACAGGTATTTACAAACCTGGAAAAAAATGCTATAGAAGCTATGCCAAATGGAGGCGAGTTGAACATTTATGTAAACGGGAATGATAATACAGTTGAAATAAGCATAATAGATACAGGAACAGGCATTCCTGATGAGCACAAAGACAAACTGTTTACACCATTTTTTACAACTAAAGAAATTGGGAAAGGAACAGGACTTGGATTACCCCTGGTATACGGAATTATAAAAATGCACAGCGGAAAAATTGCAGTAAAATCAAATACAAATCCTGATGCCGGACAAACCGGAACAGAATTTAAAATTACTTTACCAAGAATTCATTAACAAATTATATTAATAAAGATATGGAAACAAATAAAAAAAAGAAAATCTTCTTAGTAGATGACGATGTTGATTATATCATGCAAATGACCAAAATATTGGAAAATTTAGGTTATGAAGTAATTAGTGCATGTGGCCAAAAAGAGGGAGAAGAAATGATAGACAAGATAAACCCTGACCTGGCAATATTTGATTTAATGATGGAAAACAAAGACAGTGGGTTTATTCTTAGTCACAGGATGAAAAACAAATTGCCTGACGTGCCAGTTATTATAGCTTCGGCCATGACAGCAGAAACCGGCATGATATTCAGCCTGGAGGATGAGTCTGATAAAGGATGGATCAAAGCTGATTTATACCTTGAAAAAGGCCTCAGAACAGACCAACTGCAACGCGAAATAAACAAACTTCTAAAACTATAAAATTATGAGTGCTTTAAAATTATTAATAGTAGATGATGAGCCCGGCATCAGATCAGGAGCCGAAAGAGTGCTGAGGAACTACTCAGTAGGCTATCCTTTCATGGATGAAGATTTTACTTTTGAGATTTTTGAGGCAGATACCGGTGAAAAAGCTATAGAGATAATTGAATCAATGCCCATTGATATTATCCTTCTGGACAATAAGTTGCCGGGCATTGACGGCATAGAAGTGCTTGAATATATTAAGAACAAAGAGTATGACATTTCTGTTATGATGATAACTTCATACGCATCTCTTGACCTGGCTATCAAAGCTACTAACAATGGTGCTTTTAACTTTGTACCCAAGCCCTTTACTCCACAAGAACTCAAAACCTCTGTAGAGAATATAACTAAAAATCTTTTCCTGAAGAGAATGACACGCCAGATGAAAGAAGAAGGAAAACAGATTAGGTTCCAGTTTCTTTCAGTTTTGTCTCATGAACTCAAATCGCCAATTAATGCTGTTGAAGGATACATGAAGATGATGAAAGAAAAGCAGATTGGTGATAATATTGATGACTATATGGAAATGATAGAAAGGTCGATTGAGAGAATAAAAGGCATGAGAAATCTTATCCTGGACTTACTGGACTTAACCAGGATGGAATCAGGAAAGAAAAGCCGAGAGCTCAGGCCGGTTGATGTTGTGGATATTACACGATCGGTGATCGACTCTATAGAACCATTAGCTATTCAAAGAAATATCAAGATTGATCTAAAAAGCGATGAATCAGTAATTATGACAGCGGATAAAAATGAGATTGAAATAATACTTAACAACCTCATTTCAAATGCTGTTAAATACAACAAAGAAGACGGAAAAGTAATTATCACTATTGAAAAATCTGATGACAAACTGGTGGTCTCCATTAAGGATACAGGAATTGGCATGAGTGAAGATGAGATGGATTTGTTATTCCAGGATTTTGTTAGAATAAAAAACAACAAAACAAAATATGTAACCGGTAGCGGGCTTGGATTATCAATAGCAAAAAAAATGGCAGAGCTTTATAAAGGAAAGATTAGCGTAGAAAGTAAGCCTGATGAAGGAAGTACCTTTACTGTTAATATTCCTTTGTGATGGGTGATCGGTGATGAGTAATCGGTGATGAGTGACGGGTGATGGGTTAAAATAGAATTAATAACAAAAAAAATCAGCTTCAATGAAATTCATAACACAACAATATTCGATTCCGGACGAGCCAATGAAGCCATTTATTGACCCTGTTGAGATTACAAATATTCTCAAGAACACAAAGCCGGATAGTCAACAAATAAAGGACATCATTGAAAAATCCCTGTCAAAAAACAGGTTAAGCATGCAGGAAACTGCTGTTTTGGTAAATGCGACAAATGAAGATCATATTGAGTTGATAAAAGATGGTGCCAGGCAATTAAAAGAGAAGATTTATGGAAATCGTATTGTTTTATTTGCACCATTATATATTGGCAATAAATGTAAAAACAATTGCACCTACTGTGGCTTTAGGGCAAGCAACAAGGATGCCGTGCGTAAAACATTAAGCGACCCTGAAATCACCCATGAAATTGAAGCACTTGAAGATAACGGGCAAAAAAGACTGATTCTTGTTTTTGGTGAACACGACCAATACGACGCAGATTACATTGCACATTGCACCAAATTAGCATACTCGGTTAAAAAAGGCAACGGAGAGATAAGACGAGTTAATATCAACGCAGCTCCCCTGGATATTGAAGGTTTTAAAAAAGTAAAAGAAGCAGGTATTGGCACATTCCAGATATTCCAGGAGACTTATCATCCCGAGGCATACAAAACATATCATTTACGAGGTAAAAAAGCTGATTTTAATTACAGGCTAACATCCCTTGACAGGGCTCAGGAAGCCGGGCTTGATGATGTGGGCATTGGAGCGCTGTTCGGTTTATACGACTGGAGATATGAAGTCCTTAGCTTGATACGTCATACTAATCATCTTGAAGCTTGCTATAATGTAGGCCCGCACACAATTTCTTTCCCCAGGATTAAAGATGCTTCAATGTTACAAATGGGAGAGCAATACATGGTTAACGACCATGATTTTTCTAAACTAATTGCTATTCTTAGGCTTGCCGTGCCATACACAGGCATGATACTCACAGCCCGCGAATCAACTGCTATCAGAAACGAATGTATAAACTATGGTGTAAGTCAGATAGACGGTGGTACGAAGCTTGAATTGGGAAGCTATTCACACACACAAAATGAAGAACAGAACCTTAATAAAGGCCAGTTCAGAATCAGCGATAATCGTTCGCTTAACGAAATTATTGACGAGCTGCTTGAGCACAATATGTTACCATCTTTTTGCACTGCTTGTTATCGCTTGGGACGCACGGGACAACACTTTATGGAATTTTCAGTACCCGGTTTTATAAAAAAATTCTGCTCACCAAATGCGATATTAACACTTTCTGAATATCTGTTGGATTACGCCCCGGAAGAAACAGCAAAAAAAGGCTGGAAAGTTATTGAGAAAAACATTAATGAGCTTCCTGATGAAAAAACCAGAATCAAACTCAGAGAAAAAATTTCAGAATTGAAAAAAGGCAAAAGAGACCTGTATTTCTGATTTTTATATAAACCTAAAGAACTACCAGCTTCTTCTTAATAGCATAAGCCATTAAACTAAGAGAATTCTTAGTATTGGTTTTTGTAAGCAGGTTTGTTTTATGTCCTAAAACAGTTCTCTCACTAATGAACAATGCATCTGCTATTTCTTTATTGCTAAGCCCTTCGCATAATAATTGTAATATTTCTTTTTCCCGGCGCGTAAGGTTCAGCTCTTCTTCAGGAGACTCCTTTTCTTTCTTAAACTGCTTTGTAAAAAACTCAAACAACTCTTCTGAATAATAATTACCTCCATTATGGACTGTAAGAATTGCCTTGTCCAGGGTTTCTTTATTTATATTTTTCATAAGGAAGCCCTTCGCTCCCACGTCCAGCATGCTCTGAATATATTCATCCTCACCAAACATTGTGAGAGCAATTATCTTCAGCTTAGGATACTTGTTCATTGCAATTTTAGCTGCTTCAACACCATTTAAAACCGGCATTTCAATATCAAGCAAAACAATATCAGGAACTTCCTTGCCAAGAAAGTCAATAAACTCCTGCCCATTCTCGGCCTCTCCGGCCAATTCAACATATTTAAGCTTCCCAAGTACCATTTTTAATCCATTACGAAAGATCTCATGGTCATCAACTATCAGAACTTTTATTTTATCGTTACTCATACATTGCTATGATTAAAGTGATATTTCAATTTTTAAAGTAAAGCCTTTGCCCGGTGCACTGCTGAAATTATATTTTCCATTAATAGATTTTATCCTGCTGATTATATTCTTCAATCCCATACCTCTGTTTTCTGAGTGGATTATATCATCAACTACAAAACCGACACCATCATCCCTGAAATATAATATTAATCTATTTTCCTGTCTTGTCAGTAAAATATAAACATTTTTTGCCTTAGCATGCTTTATTGTATTATTAATAAGCTCACTTATTACTCTGAAAAAAATCAGTTCAAGATTACTATCAAGCCTTTCTTCGATATACTCTGTTTCAAAAGAAATATTTAATTTATTAGTTTTATTAACCTTATCGCAAAATGCCTGCACTGCTTTAATCAAACCATAAGAATGAATTACTGTAGGCATAAGATTATTTGAGATTGTCCGCGTAGAGCTCACGGCTTCATCAATAAGCTCATTACTATGTTTTATCAAATCTTTACGCTCACTATCACTTATTGAAATTGAATCTAATTCATTAACATACAGCTTAATAGTTGACAACAAAGGTCCTAAACCATCATGCATTTCTTTTGCAAAACGTTCTCTTTCCCGCTCCTCCCCTTTTATAACTGCACTTAATATCTGTCTTTCAGATTCAATCCTCCGGCTAATATTCCTAACAACACTCAATATAAGCTTTTCATTGCCATATCTAACAAGCCTTGATATAAACTCAACCTGGATAAGTTCCCCGGTTTTTGTAATATGCTCCGATTCAAATGAATAACTTCCTTGCTCAAATATTTTCTTCCTGTTTTTAGCAACATTGTCTTTTACTTTATCAGATTTTATATCTGTAATTTTCATATTAAGCAACTCTTCCCTGCTATAACCGAGGGTTTCGCATGCAGCTTTGTTCACTTCAACAATATTCTCATTTACATCCGTAACAAATATATCATCTCCGGTACTATCAAAAAGCTTTTTAAAACGCTCCTCGGATTCTTCCAAAGCCTTCCTAACATTATCAAGCTTTTTTTGTGATTTTTGCAGTTCGGTAAAAAACCTGTAAATACGATCAGTAGTAAAATAGTAAATAAACCCTAAAAGCAATAAGAGAACAGTAACAGCTGTAACAACAGAACCAATAACTGTATCCCTTTTAAGTTCATAAGTCTCTTCTTTGTCAAAAATTGAAGCGGCAATATAAAGCTCAAATGGCTCAAAATAAACGAATGCCATCACTTTACTCTCACCATCCAGCTCATAATTAACATAGCCTTGGCGCTTATCTCTCATCTCACAAAATATCAGGCTGTCCGCCCAATATTCACCTTCCCTGTCTGGATGTATTAGCAAATAGCCATTCTTATCAAAAACAAAAGGATAACCACTTTTGCCAATTTCCAGGTTATATAAGATGTTTTTTAATTCATTTAGGTCTTTCTCCTTATCTCCCACATATATCATCCCAATTATCTCATCATTTATTACTATTGGTTCGTATGCTGTAATATACCAATCATTCACAACAAATGCACGTCCGTAATATGTCTCTCCTTTCATAACATTTTTTGTAACAGGAGAATCATTTGGAATAAAAGTGTCAACGGCTCTATTTCCGTTCTTTGTCATAACATTTGTGGAAATACGGACAAAGCCACTATCAACTTTCTGGAATACTGTTATTGTGCCATCGAAGAGATTTTGCAAACTATCTACAAAGTGATTATCATTATAAAGGCTCAGCCCGTTAAGTTTCCATTTTTCTATTCTACTCAAATGCTTTTGCCGTGTTATTTGATTCTGAATTTCAACATCCATATACTCATTTGTTCTTGTAAACTCACTATTATAAAAAATAGCAGAAGCTACTTTTAGGTTAGACTTAACCTTTTCAAGCTTAAAGCTTGCCTCCCTTTCAAACATTTTCTTCAGTGTCTGGGCCTCAAGTTCTAAGTTGTTTTTTATTTGATCACGAATAATGTTTATGGATTTATTGATAGAAATTACAGTTATTACAATTACTATTATTGTAATTATAAAACTAACAGGCAAAAACAATCGCAATCTTAATGGAATAAATATTTTCGTCACTTCTAAGAAATTTTTTCTTTTAAAAACAACGCTAAATTACTAATTATCTATATATGTTTTTAGGGTAAAAGGCAAAACATAAACTGCCATATACTTTAAGAAAACATGATGTATAAAATTGTATTTTTGTGAAAATAAAAATACAATTGTGGCACACAGATACTTTATTAAGCTTTCTTACGATGGTACAAATTATCACGGCTGGCAGGTTCAGCCAGGTGAAGATACCGTACAAAGCACTCTTGAAAAGGCTTTAAAAACATTACTCAAAGAAGAGATATCTTTGACGGGTGCCGGCAGAACAGATACCGGTGTGCATGCAAAAGAGTTTTATGCTCATTTTGACACAATCAAATCTCAGGGAGAAATATCAAAGATTGACCTGGTTTATAAGCTAAATAGTATATTGCCTGATGATATCGCGATAGATAACATCCTGCCGGTTAACGAAAATGCCCATGCAAGATTTGATGCAACAGAACGTACATACCATTATTACATCTGCACAAGAAAGGATCCTTTCTTTTTAGGAAAAGCATGGTTTTATTACAGGAAACCTGACATTGAGAAGATGAATGCAGCAGCAAAAATTTTATATAATTATACAGATTTTACAAGCTTTTCAAAAACAAATACACAAACAAAAACTAATAATTGCAATATAAAAAATGCACATTGGATAAAAGAAGACCAAATGCTGATATTTGAAATAACTGCAGACAGATTTTTAAGAAATATGGTGCGGGCAATTGTTGGTACCCTGGTAGAAATTGGTTTAGACAAGATGCCAGTAGAAGAAATTGAAAACATAATACGGGCAAAAAACCGAAGCAGTGCAGGATACTCAGTTCCAGCTCATGGTTTATTCCTTTCCGGGATAAAATATCCTGAAGAAATATTTATTTATTAAAAACTTTAGACTTTACCTTTTCTATTCTTTCTTTCAAAGGCACTTTAGGTTTATTAGAATCCTTTTTAACATTGCCTAATAAATATCCATAAGGTTCCATGCCCGGAACTTCATCAAAAATTACTTTAAGAATTGCCAATCCGGGTATAAACAGAATCATACCTACAACTCCCCATATAAAATAGCCCGTAAATAAAGCTATAATAGTCATTAATGGATTCATTGAGACCTTACCTCCTACAATTCTGGGGGTAAATAAATTACTTTCAAACAGTTGAATTACATAAAAACCCAATAAAATACCAAATGGATACCATAAGGAATCCTTTGTAAGTAAAGCATAAGTGATTGGTAAAGCGGAGCCAATAAACGGGCCTAAAAACGGAATAACATTAAGCATGGCAGCAAATACCCCGAAAAGCAATGCATGTTGTATCCCAAAACTATATAGTAATCCGGTATTCAGTATTGCCAGAATACATATCACGATAAACATTCCAATTATATAATTCTTAACAACAATCTGAACATTATGAATTATTTTGCTTACCCTCTCTTTATTGCTATCTCCAAATGCTTTTAAAACGAAGGAGACCAAAAATCTCCTGAAATAGAGAAACAGGAAAATATAAACAGGGATTATAAATAGCATGGTAATTGTTGCTGCCGTAGCCATAATTCCCTGTGTAAGAGACATTACATTTTCTGACAGATAATCAAAAGACACATCTTTTATTTGTGACATTGATATAGGTACTGCTGCTTCAAAATAGGATTCTATAAAAACATTTAAATCATTAACCAGTTCAGAAGCTCTCTTTTCCAGATAGGAAATATCTTGAGCAAATCCCAGCAACTGGTTATAGAAAAAGAAGAATAATCCGCCAATTATAGCCAGCAAAGCGACAACACTAACAGTTACTGCCAATACTGAAGGTACCTTATGGCGTTCCATCCAGGATGTAAAAGGACTGATTAGAACAGCTAACAAGCCGGAAATCAATAGAGGGACAAGCACAGATTTTGCCTGTATCATTACAAATAGAACAAGTATTATTCCAAGCAGAATTGATGTGAACTTAATATAGACAGGATATCTGGTTGTTGTCATGTCATTTTGCGTTTATACTTATTTTTATAAAGTTATATTTAATCTTTCAAACATAAAAGCTTTATTCCATGCATTCAGAATTTATACTTAATACATATTTCTCAATTACATTTAGTTGTGTTGCAGTTTCACAGCCATCAAAACCATTAATATCGGAATAATCAACACTTTCCTTGTATGAATTTAAGTATCCTGAAGCGACAGGCAAAAATGACCAATGCCATTTTTCCTCTTCATATCCTGAGTTTCTGTTATCGCCTTTTGAGGTATAGGGTTGACAAAAGCCATATTTGCCGGCGTTAGCCCGCAACCATGAATAAACCTTTTTTCCGTATCCGGATTCAAAGTAGCTGTTATTCAGGCTATTCAAATCAATGTCTGTTCCCCAGTGATGTCTTGAAGTTCCGGGCATCGCGCTGAATTTTAAAATTTCCAATGCTCTTTTATTTGGATCTGCAATATCTGTTGCCCTAATATTTCCATGCAATAATTGACGTCCATTCCACTTATTTTCCCAGATTCTTTTCTGATGGTTAAAAGATCTGAAACCGGATATAATTTGCAAATTAATTCCGTCTTTCTTTGCATCTTCATACATTTTTAAAAATGCTTCAAATGCTTCTGCATGCATATAAATGTTGCCGCGGCTAGCATATTCATCCGGTACAATCACCATTTTATCAGACTCAACGGCACTTATCTTTCCTAAAAGTTTTTCTTTAGATATCATATTTGAAATATTTATGCTATCTGTAATATCTAATTGCTTAGTTGCAGTATCCTGCTTTTGATCTTCCTGCAAGTTCATATGCTTTTTAATGTTTGCCCTTTGCTCATGTATGCAAACCCTGGAATACAAAAAAAACAAAGCAATCAAAACAAGCAATAAAACAGGAACAATTAGCAATACATTATTTTTCTTTCTTCTTGTCATACACTATTTTAACCAATTGTCCAGCCATTTAAAAAACTCTCTTTGCCATAATATCCCATTTTGTGGAGTAAGCACCCAATGATTTTCTTCCGGAAAAACAAGGAATCTGCTTGGTATGCCTTGCAGTTGTGCGGCATTAAAAGCTTCCATACCCTGAGTATAAGGAATTCTAAAATCCTTCTCTCCATGTACCACTAATATTGGAGTATCCCAATTACCAACAAACTTATGAGGAGAAAATTTATAACTATGCGGTTTAGGATCCTCCCAGTATGCGCCACCGATATCATGATTAGCAAAAAACAATTCCTCAGTAGTACCATACCAGCTTTCCAGGTTAAACATACCACAATGAGATATGAATGCACTAAAGCGGCCATCATGATTACCTGCAAGCCAATAAACAGAGAAACCTCCATAACTCGCGCCTACTGCTCCCAGACGATCTTCATCAATAAAAGGTTCTTCTTTAAGTGCATCTATAGCACTAAAATAATCCAGCATATTTTGTCCGCCATAATCCCTACTAATCTGATCATTCCACTCGCGGCCAAAAGTTGGCAGGCCTCTTCTGTTTGGCGCGACAATAATATAATCATTAGCAGCCATCATCTGGAAATTCCACCTATATGAAAAAAACTGGCTTACTGCACTTTGGGGGCCACCCTGGCAATACAATAAGGCAGGGTACTCTTTATCAGCGTCAAAGTTTGGAGGATAGATAACCCAAACAAGCATATCCTTGCCATCTGTTGTTTTCACCCAGCGCTCCTCAATATTAGCAAGCTTTAGCCCGTCTAAAATCTCCTTGTTAACAAAGCTTATTTGTTTCTGCTTTCCACTTTGCGGATCAACTAAAAATATCTCTGTTGGCATAGACATTGTCATTTGTGATGCAACAAGCTTGTCACCGGCAAGATTAAGCGAATGGTAATTATGTCTTCCTTCTGTTAATTGGCGTATATTCTGAGAAGCCAAATCAAGTTCATATAACTGGTAAGTAGCATTTGTGCCACTTACAAAATAAATTTTATCATCATCTTGCGACCATACGAAACCGGAGGAACTTTGATCAAAATCCCGGGAATAGTCTTTGTATTCACCGGTTTCAATGTCCATTACCATTATCCTGTTCTTATCAGACTCAAAACCCGGTGTTTCCATACTTTCCCAGGCAATTTTTTTCCCATCATGAGAAAATACAGCATTTTTATCATAGCCTTTATTAAAAGCAGTGAGGTTTTTTGTCTTCTTCGTTTTTATATCATACAAGTATAAATCGGAGTTTGTGCTTACTGTATATTCTTTACCATAAAGCTTTTTTGAGGTGTAAATGAGTTTGTCTCCGGCAGGGCTCCACGCTATCTGGCCAATACCGCCAAATGGTTTCAATGGTGAGTGATACTTTTCATCTTCCATTATATCAGTATATTCTCCCAATTCACCATCTTCATACTCAGCAATAAAAACATGGCTAAAACTACTACCTGTCCACCTATCCCAGTGCCTGTACATCAAATCATCAATTATCCTGGCATTTGCTTTAGGAAGGTCAGGGTGAACATCCTGAACATCATCAAGAATTTTTACACTCTTTATAAAAAAGATATTATTCATATCCGGAGCATAGCTAAATCCGGATATGCCTCCGTCAATATCTGAGACTTGCTTCCTATCCGAACCATCAGGATTCATTTCCCATAACTGAACATTGCCACTTTCACTGCATAAAAACCCGATCTTTTTCCCATCAGGCCTCCAGGATGCACCAAACTCACTGATTTGTGAATCAGTAATATTAACAGGTTCTCCGCCATTAACAGGCATAGTATACAAATCGGTAAGGCCACTGTTTTTTTCTATATCATAATAAGTTATTCCAAATAAGATAGTACTTCCGTCAGGAGATACATTAACACCACCAACACGGCCAAACTCCCATAGTGTTTCAGGTGTCATTATTTTGTCTTGGCCTATAGCCGAAGGTGATAAAAATAATAAAGCAATTGCAACAAAAATGCTCAAGGAATAAACTTGAAGCAAATTAAAAAACTCTTTTTTGATAATACTTTTAATTCTCTTTCTCATTTTGATATGTTTTAAATGCTTATGAATAATAAATAAAAAGCTTATAAAATCAATGCTTTTGAAGACTTCAAAAATACTGAAAAAAATACATGAAATTCTATACTTTGTATGTTAAAAATATATTAATATTCAAAAATCCGCTTTTTGAACCATTTAAGGCATATAAGGGACATGTAAGAAAAGAATCTATTACTTATCCTTAACCTCTGTGTAAAAAAAAGTCAACAAAAAGCTCAAAGAAGATACAAAAGACGCTTAGATAAATATTGGTGATGGGTGATGGGTGATCGGTGACGAGTGACGAGTGACGAGTGACGGGTAATCGGTTTGAAATCATCGTCAAATGGGACATGCACGTCATATCGAACGTTAGGGAGATATTCGGTTGAAAAAACAGGTGTCAGGTGTCGGGTGTCAGGAGGGGCAATGGGTTTGCAACTTTTCTCTGCGGAACTTTGCGAAAATCTTGGCGCACCTCTGCGTAACAACTAAAAACTATTACGCTAAGAACCGCTGAGAATCGCTGAGGTTCGCAAAGATAACAAGAGCACTCATCTGTAATAATCCGTGTCACTTTTACTGAGCTAAGTCGAAGTATCCGTGTTATAGTGCGTGACGAGTGACGGGTAATCGGTTTGAAATCATCGTCAAATGGGATATGCACGTCATATCGAACGTTAGTGAGATATCCGGTTGAAAAACAGGTATCAGGTATCGGGTGTCGGGTGTCAGGAGGGGCAATGGGTTTGCAACTTTTCTCTGCGGAACTTTGCGAAAATCTTGGCGCACCTCTGCGTAACAACTAAAA
>JAWOBS010000107.1:0-3412 GCA_046484145.1 Bacteroidales bacterium | reverse complement strand
AACTCTCGCCGGAAGCCGGTATTTCTTCCGGTTCCATTATTGTAACAGTTGATTTATTCAACCGGTCACTTAGAAATGATTCCAGATTTTGGAGTCCTTCCTGCGTAGGTTCATATCCCTGCATATATTGAACCTGAATAACCAAACGTTCAAAATCATCATCAGACAGAAATTTAGAAGCCGACTGACCCGGGTTGATTTCGTGATCGAACGAAAATTCATTTTCGTCTGTATCGGTAACAGAACCGGAGTCGCAAGAAGTAAGAATCAGCAGAGTTGTTATTAGTAATGATAGAATGTATCGAATCTTCATATCTGTCAATCTATGATTTGTAATGGTTTCTGCTATTTTTATGGTTTACAACTGCAATTGTTTCCGCCGGAATAATTTAAAAAATCACAAAAAGATAAAATTCAAACAAATCCAGGTATGAAAGAGTTGATAATCATTGAAGCAGATTTAAATAACCCAAAGCATGCGGAAGCTTTATTGTTCAGCACAGATCAGTATGCCAGGGATGCCATGGGTATGAAGCGTCCCCTGAAGGAAGAGACAAAAGCGGTGTTGGTTGATAAGCTGAAAAGTTTCCCCTGCTACATTGGATTCTTGGCGTTTATTGATGATCAGCCGGCCGGAGTGGCTAACTGCGTGTATAGTTTCTCAACATTTAAAGCCCAGAAGGTGATCAATATTCACGACCTGGCGGTTAATCCACAATTTCGTGGTAATGGAATCGGAGAGGCACTGTTGGCTGAGGTGGAGAGAAAAGCAAAAAAAGAGAACTGCTGCAAAGTCACTCTTGAAGTTCGAGAAGATAACCGGGCGCGGAATCTTTACGAACGAGCCGGTTTTTCATACGGAGAACCCAGAATGTTCTTTATGGAGAAGAAAGTTGTTTAGTTGAATTATGGTTTGACATACTGCAGCAAATTTATTCCGGCAGGCAAAGAATAATTAATGTGACTTGGTAAATAGGTGTATTGTTGAGAAGCAGGATTATGCGATTATTTTGATGATACTAATGAATTTTTAATTATTCAGATTTGGAACTCACTTTTCCACCCACGAATCTGCCAATAAAATAACCTGTTAAAACAAGCATATAGCTCATGGTACGTATTTGTTCTGCGCTGAAAAAATAAATTAGTATAATTAAAAAAATAGCAGCTCCGGCAATGAATGTAAGGTCGTACTTCAAATAATTTTTTGCCATAATAATTAGATAGATGTATTCTTTTATAACTAATATTTAGGGATTGGTTTACTAAGAGACTAATTGAAAAGCAATTTAAAATTTCAGTAATCTAACCCCTCCTTTAATGCTATTTATTAATCAGTGTAGCACACATCTGCATTACTCGATGCATGTATCAATACGACCGATCCAATAGCGCCTCCAATAATGCCGCCAAGTGGTCCGCCAATTACAGTCCCAATAGCAGCCCCTTCTGCATCTGCTACAACTGTCAATATAGCGCAAGTAGCTTCTGAGGCTTCATTCCCTGAATCTTCTTCTGGCTCCTCATCACTTGCAGCTGTGATAGATAGATAGTTAAAATTACCTTTATTTACCTTACCTGTGTTCGTATTTGTAAAAACAAAAGCTGAAACTAAATCATCATCAATCCACAAAGATGTAGATGCCTCTAAAACATCAAACATAATGTGTTCAATGTTATGCTGTGTTTTGGGCTGAATATATTTAATTTTTTCTGAAATATTTCTTTTATAATCCTCAATATTTGGATAATTATTATACCATTTTGGTAAGTTGTTTAAATTGAATAGCATAAAATTTTTATATGCTGGATAGTTATCAATTGCTTCTTCATTTCCTGAAAAAATGTTTATCATTGCTGAAACTGCAGCATCTTCGTAATCAAGTGTTTCTTCCAACGGCAATGACCAGAGATTTGAAGATTTGACTTTTTTAAGGAATATATCTGCCATTCTTTCAAGTCCCTCTGAGCTACTTAACATCAGACTGATTTCATCACTGGTGTATTCTTCATAAAGCTTTTTAATAACAAAATTATGTAATTCACCAATATTTTTTATTAAAGCTTGTTCTTGATACTGTTTTTGATCTTCACTTGTATTGTTTAATGGCGAAACATTTGAGAAGTCACACGCTGGTAATGCCAAAATAATACATGCTATAAATAAAATTCCAAAAATAGCTGATAACTTCCTCGAATTCTTCTTTTGCATTTTGTTTACCACAATAATTTGTAAAGTACAAGCATGTTGTTGTTTAGTTAACATTTACTGATAAATATATGTTAACTTTTCTGAAGTATAGTATTAAAAGTCAAAGTGCTGCAATTGGTTACAATGTTAGATGCCGAATTCCGTGAATGAATCATCAGGAATTAGCTTTTTAAGCATCACATGGTTATTTATTGCAACACTGAGAATTTGCATCATCGTATGCAATTTTACATTGAATTGTTCTTAGGGTTATATAATGTCACAATTCGTAAATGCTGTTTAATCCATATAAAGAATAGTTTCCCGAAACTTCTGCATTAGCAGCTTTTTAAACATTTTATGCAGAAAAAGTAATTGGCATTCACGATTTAGGTGTTAATCCATTTTTTTGAGATATGGGTATTGGATAGACAATGCTGGCTGAAGTGGAGCGAAAGGCTAAAAGAGAACTGCTGCAAAGTCACTCTTGAAGTCCGGGAGGATAACCGCGCCCGTAATCTTTACGAACGTTCTGGTTTTTCTTATGGAGAACCCAGAATGTTCTTTATGGAGAAGGAAGTTTGATTTAACCACGGAAAGGACCGAATTTTACTGTGTTAATCCGTGGTTCCGTGGCAAAGTGGGAAGACGATGTTTGAATGTATAAATCGACTAAACACACCCCTGCCTTCCAAAGCTTCAGAGCAGGCAGGCCTCAATTCCCTCTCCCCGATGCGTTCGGTACAGGCGAGAGGGGATGAATATCACGAAAGAGACACTGGGATGAATTTCGCGATCTTGTGTTAAAACCATGAATGGTTTTTGATGTTTAGTATGATGTATAAAAAAAGCCCCAAATATGGGGCTTAATATACGAGACGGTCATTCATGACCGGTAATTCTATTACTCATCAACATGCATAAACCGAACCGCCTGTCCACCACCCGGAGCAAGGTTTACAGTAAACTCAGTGTCCGAGTTCACCTCCATCTCTTCAACAACAAAACCATATGGATTGGAATCCCAGTCTGCACCGTTGCTATCCCGATATTACAAACAAAAGATGGAACAAGTGGCAAGATCAAAGATTTTCTCTTTGATGAGGAATCCTGGGTCATAAGATATATAGATGCCGATTTCGGAGGCTTATTCAAGAACCGCAGAATTCTTATACCCACAGCCCTGCTCGGTGAACCCGACTGGGAAAAAAAGCATTTCCC
>JAWOBS010000037.1:0-11392 GCA_046484145.1 Bacteroidales bacterium | reverse complement strand
TTATTGTCCGGTAAATCGAAAATAACGAGCCAGTTTTAAAACGAGATTCCTCACTCCACTTCGTTACGTTCGGAATGACAAGCACTTATGTTGGAAGAGGATGGGGTTGGTGGCGGCTTTGCCGCCACCAACCCCATCCTGATAAAAACCCATGGATGTCCTGTCATTTCGACCGAAGGGAGAAATCTCGTAATCTTTACCGGAGAACAAAGAAATAATTATTATTTTTTTCACTGTAAACCTCATCTCTTAACTTATCTAAATAAAAATAATATGTTATGAAAAAGTGATATTTTTGAAGAATAATTCAAAGTCAAATTAAAAAAGTAAGGTTTTTTTAATTTTATGAGGGCTTATAATACGTTTTTTTTAACTGATTAGCAATTGAGAAGGCTCCAAAAGAATTTTTTTGTTTATTATTTTACAAATGAAAAAAGTACTCATTATTTATTACACACAATCCGGACAGTTAAAGGATATTTGTGATTCTGTTTTTAATTCGTTTGATGATAAAGAGAATTTTATTGTTGATTATTATAGAATAAAGCCGGTTCAGGATTTTCCCTTTCCCTGGTCTTCTGATGAGTTTTTTGATTCAATGCCGGAATCAGTAAAAGGTATTCCCATTGAGTTGGAGCTTGATGATTTTCCTTCAAATAAAGATTATGACCTTGTTGTATTGGCATACCAGGTTTGGTATTTGAGCCCGTCTATTCCTTTTAATTCTTTTCTATTGTCAGAAAAGGCAAAAGATTTTTTAAGAGGTAAAACTGTCATAACTATATTGGGAGTTAGAAATATGTGGGTGTTTGCGCAAGAAAATGTAAAGAGGATTCTTAAAGAATATGATTCCAAGTTAGTTGGTAATATAGTTTTAGTTGATAAAACGAATAACTTAGTTTCAGTCGCAACAATAATTAAATGGCTGATAAAGGGCAATAAAGGCCCATACAAGTATTTGCCGGAGGCAGGTGTATCCCAAAAGGATGTTCGTAATGCTTCAAGCTTCGCAAAGCCCATAGAGGAAGCACTCTTAAGCGATAATTTTGCAAATTTGCAAAATGAACTTTTAAAAAATAATGCCGTTATTATTAAGTATCATATAGTGAATATAGAAAAAACAGCACTTAAGATTTTTCATCTTTTCGCCGGTTCTATCTTGAAAAAGGGGCAAGCAGGAGATCGAAAAAGAATAAGAAAAGTAAGATTGTTTAAATATTATTTATTGTTTGCTATTTACATATTATTCCCTTTAGCTTCATTGGTTCATATGATCAGGAAGCTATTGTTTGGAAAATCCGCAAAAAAGCAGATTAAGTATTATCAGGGAATTTAAATTAATTTCATAAATTTGCGGTTTTAAATTATATAAGTATATTTTCCCAATTGAATATAATGGCCAAGAGAGAAGAAGCATTTATTACCGGTTTATCAAAGTTCTTGCCTAATAATCCTGTTAGTAATGAAGAAATGGAGGAATATCTTGGCTTGATTAAAGGCGCAAGATCCAGGTCGAAAAATATTATTCTTCGAAATAACGGAATCAAGCAAAGATATTATGCGATTGATAAAAACGGCAAGTCAACTCATTCCAATGCTGAACTCACAGCAATAGCAATAAAGAAGCTTTTCAATAATAATATAAAATTGGAAGATATTGAACTATTAGCATGTGGTACCAGTTCGCCTGATCAAATGGTACCTTCGCATGCTTCAATGGTACAGGGTGAATTGAAGTGTAATGCTATTGAGGTTGTTAATCCTGCAGGAACATGTAATGCGGGGATGTTGTCATTAAAATATTGTTATTTATCTGTATTGTCGGGTATGGTGAAAAACTCTGTTTGCGCCGGTTCAGAAAAATTGTCAACCTGGTTGTTGTCCAAAAACTTTGAAGAAGAAGCAGAGCAATTGTCCGAATTGGGCAAAAACCCATATATTGCCTTTGAAAGAGATTTTTTGAGGTGGATGTTATCAGATGGTGCAGCTGCAGCTTTGGTTCAGAATGTGCCAAATAAAAATAAGTTATCATTGAAAATTGATTGGATAGAGAATAAGTCATTTGCAAATGAATATAAAACCTGCATGTATGCCGGAGGTATAAAGAATGATAATGGTGACTTAATACCCTGGCGGGATCTTTCTCAGAAAGAACAAATGGCTAATTCTGTGTTTTCATTAAATCAGGATACCAGGGTATTAGAAAACAATATCACTGAATTGGGTGCCGGATTTTTAGTTGAAGTTTCAGAGAAATATTCGTTTAAACCTTCTGAGTGTGATTATTTTCTCCCACATATGTCTTCAGAGTTTTTTAGAAAAAAAATAATGGAAGACTCTATTGCTAATAATGTGCCTATACCGGAAGAAAAATGGTTTACAAACCTACACAGAGTTGGTAATGTTGGTGCTGCTTCTGCATTCTTGATGATGGAGGAGCTTTTTAACTCAGAGAAGTTAAAACAAGGAGAAAAAATATTGGTAATGGTTCCTGAAAGCGCAAGGTTTTCATATACCTACATGATGTTAACTGTGGTTTGATAATTATGAAAAAAAAGGAAGTCCCCCAGGATAATGAGAATATGTTGGAAGGTAAAACCCGTGAATTGCAATATGCAGTTGACGATAACGGGAAAATTGTTCCTGTAAAAAGCGTTGGTTGGGAACCTAAAAATGTAGTTTTGAAAGATACATGGGAAGAAATTAATGAAGAAATTGAGAAAGTAAAAGCTCTTGTTATAAAAGGAGAATACAGCCCATTGTATTATCATATGAAGAAAAACCTTATGACTACACGAATTCTTGCAAAGTATGCAGAAATATCCTGGTTTAAGGTAATAAGGCATATTCGCCCAAAGGCCTATGCAAAGCTTACAAATGAACAGATACAAAAATACAAGTATGCTTTCAATATGAAGGAAACTGATGATTTGAACTCTTTAGATTAGCAATATGAAAATAGATTTTAACCATAAAATGTCAGCGCATTGCGAAAATGGAGTTATTTCCAATTTGTTGGAGTTTTATGGTGTAAAATTGAGTGAGGCAATGGTTTTTGGGATAGGATCGGGAATATATTTTTCCCACCTGCCAATGTTTAAACTTAATGGCTTGCCGGTTACATCTTTCAGGCCATGGCCCGGCGCAATTTTTAAAAGAACAGCTAAGGCTCTTGATATTAAATATAGCTTAAGGAAATTCAGAAACAAAGAACAGGCAATGAAAGCCCTGGATGAAAACCTGGCCAAAGGCATCCCAACAGCAATGTCAGTTGGTGTATTCCATCTTACATATTTTCCGGCACCTTACAGGTTTCATTTTAATGCACATAATATTATTTGTGTTGGCAGAGAAAACGGAGATTATATAATCTCAGATCCTACAATGGAAGAGTTTAAATTGCTCTCTTATGACGATCTTAAACGTGTCAGATATGCCCAGGGATTACAGGCTCCAAAAGGAAAAATGTATTATATTAGTGAGTTTAATTCAGAGAATATTGACGTAGAAAAAGCTATTAGAAGGGGAATTAAAAGAACAGTACTTGAAATGGTAAAACTTCCCGGGCCTATTATAGGAACCAGGGGAATGAAATATCTTGCAAAAAGAATAAAGAAATATCCTAAAAAGTATAATCCGCGAATAGCTTCAAAGCATTTGGGGCAAATTGTTAGAATGCAGGAGGAAATCGGAACAGGAGGAGCCGGGTTTCGATTTTTATATGCTGCTTTTTTGCAAGAAGCAGCTGAAGTCCTTAATATACCGGCCCTAAATGAACAATCACAAAAGATGACTGCTGTAGGGGATATGTGGAGAGACTTTGCTGTGCAGGCTGGTAGAATAGTGAAGCAAAGGAATGATATTGAAAGCTATGATTCTATTTCGGAATTGTTAATCAATATTTCCGGCAAAGAAGAAGAAATTTATAAATCTCTTAATAAGATAATTAAATAGTTGAGGTGGAAATTTGAAAAAGAAGCTTATAAAAACAATTGAAATCCCGGTAAGATTTAGTGAAGTTGACTCTATGGGGATAGTGTGGCATGGAAATTATGTTAAATATTTTGAAGATGGGAGAGAAGCTTTTGGTAAGCATTATGGTATTAGTTATCTTGATATATACGCAAAAGGCTACAAAGTCCCTATCGTAAATATAGAATGTAATTTTAAAAAGTTTGTTAAGTACGGCGATATTATTGAAATTGAAACTGAATTTGTTAATAATCAGGCCGCAAAAATTATATACAAATTCAGAATTTACAATAAAAAAACAAAAGAATTAGTAGCCGATGGGGAAAGTACCCAGGTGTTTTTGAATGAAAATGATGAGTTAATACTTACAATGCCGAGCTTTTTTGAAGAATGGAAAGCAGAACATGATTTATAAACCGGATAGATATATTAAATATTTTTTGAAGTTATTATTAAGTGAGTAAGTTGAATGTAAATATTATTTCAGAAAGTGTTATCTCAGCACTGGGATTTGGCTTTGAGAATAATTTTAAAGCCCTGTCTAATAATCAAAGCGGCGTTAAAAAAGTTTGCTTTGATGAACTGGATAATATAGTAATTCCCGTTGCTAAAATTGACAACCATGAGTTTTTTGACTTTCAGAAGAAAATTAAAAATCCTGGTAATTACACAAAGTTTGAAAAGCTAATGATATTATCAGCATCAGAAGCGTTAAGTAAAACAGATGTTGATCCGTCATCAAAAGATACAATAATAATTATTTCAACTACTAAAGGAAATGTTGACCTTATACATGATCCTTCTCATCGAGAAAAACTTTCTTTATGGTACTCTGCTGATAAAATAGGAGAATATTTTCAGGCTGCAAACAGGCCGTTCATTATTTCAAATGCCTGCATATCAGGTGTTTTGGCCATGGTGCATGCCGCTAGGCTTCTGTCAGGAAATATTTATAAACATGCTATTGTAATAGGTGCTGATATTTTGTCAGACTTCGTGGTGAGCGGCTTTAATTCGTTTAAGTCATTGAGTCCGGGTGTTTGCAAACCTTTTGACGCAAACCGGGATGGTTTAAATATTGGAGAAGGAGCAGCAACAGTTGTGCTTAGCAGTTTAATTTCCGGTGAATACAAGATTACTGCCGGTGCATCTGCAAATGATGCTAATCATATTAGCGGGCCATCAAGAACCGGCGAAGGCTTGTTCCAGGCAATATCTCATGTGTTAAATAATACTGATAACATTGATTATATTTCTGCTCATGGGACAGCTACTCCCTATAATGACGATATGGAGTCTATCGCTATTTCCAGGAATGGCTTAAGTGATATTGCAGTTAACAGTTATAAGGCATATATTGGCCATACCCTCGGTGCTGCCGGTATCATAGAGTCAATTTATTCTCTATGGTCAATGAAAAATGATCTTTTAATAAAATCACTGGGATGTGATGAACCGGGAGTTGTTGAGCCTTTAAATATTATTTTTAATAACACATCAAAGAAGATAATCAGAACGCTAAAGCTTGCATCCGGCTTTGGTGGATGTAATGCAGCATTGATAATTGAAAAAAATGACTGATTGGAAAATATTAAATAATGTAACTATTTCCGGTGGTAAGGTGATTGTTAATGGGAAAACAGAACATTCACTTGATGATAATTTCGTGGGCTTTTCCAAAGAGCTTTTTAATGAGTATTCTAAAGGGTATAGTAAGTTTTTTAAAATGGACAAACTTTCAAAGCTGGCTTTTATCAGTTCTGAAATTTTGCTAAAGGGCCATACTATCCCCGAAGATAAAAAGAATGAAGTTGCTTTGATTATCGGAAATTCTGCTGCTACAACTCCAACTGATACTAAGTATTTTGACTCGATGACAAAAATACCTAGCCCTGCAGTGTTTGTTTATACTTTGCCTAATATTTTAATTGGCGAAATTTGTATTAGAAATAAATTTTATGGCGAGAATTTGTTTTTTGTTAGTGAAAACTTTAATTGTGATGAGCTGCTATTACATATTGAAACGCTTATAAATTCAACAAATACACAATACATTATAGCCGGTTGGGTGAATTATGAAAATGATGAGGAATATCTTGCGAATATTTATTTAATTTCGCAATCAAAAAGTTATATTAGCTTATCTAAAAAAAATCTTGAAAATAATTTGAAACTATTGTAATAAACATTATAAAAATGGAAGAATTAATAAAGAAATTAAAAGAACAAATCATTGAGCAGCTTAACCTTGAAGACATGTCTCCTGATGATATCGATGAAAAGGCACCTTTGTTTAATGAAGGCCTGGGGTTAGACTCAATAGATGCACTTGAGTTAATAGTATTACTTGAACGTGAATACGGAATAAAAATGGAGAACCCTCAAGACGGGAAGAAAGTATTCTATTCTGTGGAAACTTTGGCTCAGTTCATAATGGATCATAAGAAATAAATATATGGAATTTAATGCTGGCAAAAAAGTTTTTGTTACTGGTATTGGAGTAATATCAGCTATTGGCTCTAATGTTAAAGAAAATCTGGAGTCTCTGAAAAACAAGAGACATGGGATTAGTAATATTGAGCTAATTAATACTGTTCACAAAGATGAGTTAGTAGTAGGTGAGATTAAAACAACAAATAATGAATTAGTTGAAAGACTTAATATTACTGCAGAAGAAGTTTATCCGCGAACTACATTGTTGGCAATTCATGCTGCAAAAGAAGCTTATGACGATGCAGGACTTGAGCCGGATGCTGCGTTAAAAACCGGTGTTATTGTTGGCACTACCGTTGGAGGTATGGATAAGAGTGAGCTCGTTTATAAAAACTTCGGTGATGATGTTAGTTTTATTAACACTCATCATTGTGGTTATACCACAGAAAAAGTTGCGGATCACCTTAATGCTCATGATTTTATTACTTCATTAAGCACTGCCTGCAGTTCGGGGGTTAATGCTATTATGCTAGGAGCCAGGCTCATTAAACATGGAATAATTGACAGGGCAATTGTCGGAGGGACAGATGCTTTATCTAAATTTACAATTAACGGTTTTAGAACTTTGATGATACTTGATCCGGAACATTGTAAACCCTTTGATGAAAACCGACGTGGTCTTAACATTGGCGAAGGTGCCGGTATGCTTGTTTTGGAGAGTGAGAAAACAGTGGGAAACAAAAAAGTATATTGCGAAATTACCGGTTATGCAAATAATAATGATGCATTTCATCAAACAGCTTCATCTCCCGAAGGCTTGGGCCCTTACCTTTCTATGAAAAATGCCCTCGAAATCAGCGGATTGAATACAGATGATATACATTATATTAATGTTCACGGCACAGGAACAGAAAATAATGACTTGACTGAAGGCCTTGCTTTATTGAAATTGTTTGATGATAAAGTGCCTCCCTTTAGCTCTACTAAAGGCTTTACGGGACATACACTTGGTGGTGCCGGAGGAATTGAATCTGTGTTCTCAATCTTATCACTGCAAAATGATATGATTTTGCCTAATTTGAATTTTAAAGATGCTATAACAGATATTAATATTAAACCGGTAAAAGAGGTTTTGTATAATAAAGGAGTTAAAAATGTTATGACAAATTCTTTTGGTTTTGGAGGTAATGATTCAACATTAATTTTTTCTAAGGTTTAAATATGACATTTTATATAAACAGCACGCAGGCAATTTCTCCACAGGATACTTTTTTGAAAAATGAGTTTCCCGGTGAGCTTAATAATTATAATGGTATAATGCAGTTGGTTTTGCCCGATTTTAAAAATTATTTTAAGCCTATCGATCTTAGAAGAATGAGCAGAATAATTAAAACAGGTACAACAACTGCTATCGAATGTCTTAAAGAAGCAGGAATAGAGAAACCTGATGCCATTATTACAGGTACAGGCCTTGGTTGCCTCGAAGATACTGAATCATTTCTTAACAAAATGATTGATAATAATGAAGGCTTACTTACTCCAACAACTTTTATTCAATCAACTCACAACACTATTGGTGGCCATATAGCCCTGACTGTCAAATGTAATGAATACAATGTTGCTTATGTACACAAAACAATTTCTTTTGAAACTGCATTGCTGGATGCCACACTATTGCTTAAGGAAGGTAAAGCTAATGATGTTCTTATTGGTGGGATTGATGAAATGACACAGGAGAATTATGAGCTTAAAAAGAATATAGACCTTTGGAAAAAAGAACCATTTAATAGTATTGATATTTATAATAGCGGAACTAATGGTTGTGTACCTGGCCAGGGAGCTGCCTTTTTTGTTGTATCTAATGAAAGAAGCAAGGATTCTTATGCGCAGGTAAAAATGACAGAAATTGTCCACAGAGTGAAAGACAATATTCAATTGCAAGAAATTATTAAAAACAGAATTAATGAAGTTGGCTTTTCTGTTGAAGATATTGACCTTGTTTTGTTTGGTTATAATGGAGATAAAAATGCTGATACATATTATGACAGTCTAAAGGATTCTGTGTTTAAGGATTGTGGCCATGCTTACTATAAGCATTATTGTGGCGAATATGATACTGCTCCTGCCTTCGCAATGTGGATGGCAGCGAAAATTATTAAATCACAATATATACCGGAGAATATTCTTATTAGAAAAGCAAACAATAAACCTCCCAAAAATATACTTATATATAACCAGGATAATAATAAAAACCATGCATTTGTATTATTATCAGCATGTTAGCTGAGTATTGCAAAATAAAAAGCTGCATTAAAATCATATAAAAATTTTAATGCAGCCAATATATATAGGTAGATTATATTACTTCTTTTTCTCCCTTCTGAAGCACATAAACCAATCATAGCAGTAAGTATCATCATCTTTGCTCTCAACACGGTCTTTAGCTGTGCCGCAAGATCCCGGAGGAGGTACTATAACATCTTCACCGGGTTGCCAGTTGGCAGGAGTTGCTATTTGTTCTTTATCAGACTTCTGAAGCCCTATTATCAGTCGCTTTATTTCATCCATATTGCGTCCATTGCTTAATGGATAATATAGTACTGCACGTACTTTTGATTCAGGATCTATTATAAAAACTGCCCTAACAGCTTGGGTCGTAGATGCATTAGGCTGAACCATGCCGTATTTCCTCGAAACATCCATCTTCAAATCTTCAATTACCGGGAATTTGATTTCAACATTTTTCATCCCTTTATATTCAATCTTTTCTTTGATAGTTCGTAACCATCCAATATGCGCATAAATGCTGTCTATCGACAGTCCTATAAGTTCAGTGTTAAGCTCTCTGAACTCATCCTGCATTGAAGCAAAAGTCATAAACTCTGTTGTACAAACAGGAGTGAAGTCAGCAGGGTGGCTAAATAATATCACCCATCTCCCTTTGTAATCTTCAGGAAAATTTACCGGCCCCATTGTTGTTTTTGCTTTAAATGAAGGGGCAACATCGCCAATTAATGGCATTCTGACATAATCTTGATGTTCTGTGTTTTGTTCCATTTCTATTATTTTTTAATTAATATTTTTATGTGTTTTTTTTAAAATAATTTTATAAATCATAACAATAATGCCTGCATATTGTTTATAAAAACTTGCGACTTTTTAAATACAAATAGTGATAATTGAGGATGATTGCTCTTTATAAGTGCTTCACCTGCTTGGTATTATGAACAAATAGCATTTAGCAATAAAGAATTAAATAGAAAAAAACGGGTGGTAAAATATTTTTATAGTGTGGGGTAAAATGCGTCTTTAATGTGATGAATTTTATGATTGCTGCCAGAATATAAAACTGAGATAATATCAAATCTTACCTCCAAATCAATATTGTTTTTTAAAATGTAACTATTAGCAGCTTTAATTAATAATCTTTGCTTATTTTTTGTGACAAACTCTTCAGGTTCACCAAAAAAATTTGTTTTACGGGTTTTTACTTCAACAATTATTATAGTTTCATCTTTCTTAGCAATAATGTCTACTTCATGATGGCCGGAACGCCAATTTGTTTCGAGAATTTCATGGCCGCCATTCTCTAAAAACCTCTTGGCCATTTCCTCACCTCTTTTGCCGGTTTCGTGAAATTGTGCCATATCTAAAAAAATCTGTTTACGCTTCTTTTATTTCATATTCGTAATATTCCATTATAGGATTAGCTAGAAGTTTTTTACATGCAGTTTCTACTTTTTTGTCTGCCTCCTCTTTTGAATTTGCTTCTACTTCCAGGCTAATATGTTTCCCGATCCTTACATTAGTAATTTCAGGTAAACCAAGGTTTTTCATACTGGAAGTTACTGTTTTACCTTGAGGATCCAATAGCGCTTTTAATGGCATTACGTTTATTTCAGCAGTGAATTTCATTTTATTGTTTTAATATTTTTATAATTAAAATAAGTTATTAATGAGCGACAAAATTAGATAAAAAATAATTATTAATGGAATTGCCTGGACAAATAAAATTACCAACAGTATTAGTGAAATAAATAAGAATATATACCTGGTAAGGTTATTCTTGATTTTAAAATCTTTGAATTTTAATGAAAATAGTGGTATATTGCTTACTAACAAGGCAGAGGATAATACTGTAAGAATTAACATGTTGTAATAATCAGTTGTAATAAGCTCCACGGCATAATGAATTGGAGTACCCGATTGTGAATATTCTAAAACAACCGGCAATGAAAGAAAGAAAATCGCATTGGCCGGAGTTGGTAAGCCAATAAATGATTCTTTTTGTCTTGAATCATTGTTAAATATTGCCAGACGAATAGCCGAGAATAAGGTGATCAGAAATGCCGGCATGGCTGCTAGCCAAATTACCGATGATATTTCCGGAAAATTTTTGCTGTCTAGCATATATATAAAAACAACAGATGCCGGCACAATCCCAAAAGAAACCAAATCTGCCAAAGAATCCAGATCCTTGCCTATTGCAGAATAAGCTTTTAATACCCTGGCTGCTAGGCCATCTGCAAAATCAAAAATTGCAGCGATACCTATAATTATTGCCGCAATATGCATTCTTCCTTCAAAAACAAATATTAAAGCTGTACAGCCTAAAAGCAAATTAATACTAGTAAGAATGTTTGGAATATGTCTCATAATATATACAGTATGAAAATTTTTTGCCAAAGTATGAAAAAGATACCAATTATGAGCATAATTATTTATAAAAATGAAAGCATTATGCACCATTTGTTATACTTGTTCTTTTAAGAAAAACACGTAGGTAAATAATTGCTATTTTGAGTATATTGCAATACGAATTCAAAGATTAATTGAATTTGATAGAAGACAAAATGAAACTATACAACAATAATATATATATACATACGAACTTATGTTTTTGCGGGAGGTATAATAATGCATTAATCGGATTTTTGAACCAAATGAGCAAACATAAACTCTAATATATTTGAAAAAAAAATTTAAA
>JAWOBS010000030.1:0-3846 GCA_046484145.1 Bacteroidales bacterium | reverse complement strand
CGAAAATATTTATTATGAAAGCAACATTACACACTACTCTGAAGATATTATTGAAATCTTTGAGGTTTGCGGATATGGGGGATCTGTCTCTTCTGAAAATATAACTAATTATAATTATAAAGAACCAATCTTTGGATATAATAACGGGCGAATAGGCATCAACTGGAGTGAAATTCCAACAACTGATTTTCATGTAAGCATTTATAATATAAACGGGAAAGAACTTTTATCTCAAAGTTATCCTCCCGGTAAAAAAACTTATATCCCTGTAAATACTAATAGTCCGTTGATTATTGTTGCTGTAACTTATAACAAAAAACGTTTCACTGCAAAACTACTCTCATTGTAATTTCTTTTCAAAAAAAATATTCTGCACTAAATTTATTAAAGCCTGTTTTGTTTCGACAAACAAGGCTTGTTTGGATTTAATATATCCTTTTTATGGATTAATTAATTTTATTTTCGTATTAATGTTTGTTTAATTAAAATATTTTTACTTGCTTTGTATTGTTATTTTGTTTGAATATTTATCGGCCGAGACGAAATAACACTTTATTTTATCTATTTTTCCTGTCATAAATATGTGATTATTGATGGGATTAAGGATTTTTTTTAAATCATTTTTTTTAACAAACATGAAAAATCAAAATCTATGAAAAAACATTTCTTTAAAAAGCAGTATTGGGGGTTGTTTTTGGCCATTTGCTTTGTTGTTGCAACAAATTCATGTAAAAAAGACTTTGAAGATATTGACCAGGTGGGCGAAAAGCACAGCGGACAATTGTCTTTTGCTTTAAGCATGAGTTATGACATTGAAACAACAAAGATATATCAGAACGATGATAAGTCAGACTACTCTCCCATGGATATTGCTGCGATGACACCAATGCGTAAAAAGCAAAGTGTACTTATGAGAATCTCTCATGATGGTGATGTATCTATGGAGATTACAAAGCTAAGAGACAAGTATGAAATTGACATCCCTCACGAAACACTACCGGAGCAGACTGTGCAGATTCACAAGACTGTTATAAGAAACAAACGGGCCAGCTTTTATGATAAGTCCGGTAATCTTATTTCATCACTTCCAATGGAAGTACCCAACCAATCTGAGCTGGTAAGAGTTATTAAAAATGCTGCTAAAGCATACAGCATAGAAGAAGTTAACTGTGCTATTGCAACAATGCAAGCAGAATCCTTTATTCATGAGCTTAAAAAGTTTATCAAAATGGCTCCAACAAAGGGCATAAAGATAGTAGATGAAGACAAGAAATACATTACTGTTAGCGCAGCATTTCCAAAGCAGGTAGAAGGGCCAAGAAAAGAAGCCGTATTAATCATCAATAAAAAATACAACAGGCTGGCCGCTGCCAAGGTATATGAGAACAACAAGGCTGTTTTAACAACTTACCTGGGATATGCAAAGAATAAATACACGTATTTAAATGCTATCAAGCAGAATCAGTTAGAACGGCTACCGTCAGGACAGGACATTGTCTCTAAATCAATTACTAAAATTGAGAACTTAAATATCAAACTTAGTGTGTAAGTAAACTTATTTATTAATTTTAATCTTTATTTATATGAGAATAATAAGAAATTATATTATTTTTGTCATTGCTATGGCTGTATTTGCGACTATACAAGCACAAGAAGATCCCAGGAATGTAATATGGGTACATGGACTTGATGGCGATGACACATCATGGGAATATTACGAGCAAATATTCACCAATGAACGTTTAATGAACGGACACAGGCCTAATTACAATACTGACAATGGTATTGATTACGGCTCAAATCATTTGCGCAGCCTTATTAACAACCAATTAGGAGAAACTGCTTTTAACAACCGTAATATTGGAATCGGGCATAGCATGGGAGGCCTTGTTTCAAGAAACCTCGACAGGATGTTTAATAGCAATAATAATTTCGGTGGAATTATAACTGTTACCACGCCTAATTATGGTGCACAAATTGCCAATTCATTGCTTGATGGCAGTGTTGAGAGTGCTGCAAGCCATGCTTTAGATGAGCTCTCTGCCGGCCCTATTGCACAGTCTTTGCCGGCATGGATAATTGGTGGTATTAGTTTTGGGCCACAGGTTGGTTTTACACCGGCATTTATCGCGGATCTTGTAAAAATGCAAATTGACATTAACGGGGAAATTCAAAGTTTTGCCGGAACTCCAACAACTAACAATGAACTACAGGTTGGCAGCAGCAAGATAAACCAGATTAATAATTACCAATCAGAGCTTCCTCATATTTCAATGTGGGCAAGCGAGCAATCAAGCTCTCATTGGAGATTATTTGGCTCCAGAATCAGCGAATCTTTAGACCCTGATATTAACGACCAGGTATTTGTGGATTATATGAACCAGGCACAAGAGATATACGAAGGCTTTCATGACCTCCACCACGCACTGGGAGTAAGTAACAGCTTAGCGGGTATATTTAACCCCTTATCATGGATAACGGCAGCCTTTCATTTTAACCTGGCTGAGAAATGGGATAAGGGGAACGCATGGATCGGGAATAGCGAGTCAACATGGAATTCACTTATTGGTGCTTATGAAGAAGAAGAACAGTTGGTCTTTTATTCTGTATTAGATTGCCAGGAGAATGATGATGACAATAATTATGATAACGGTGAATTAATACCAGATGCCGGCCAAATAATCCCGGACCCTGAAGAAACAGCGTGCAGATGGAAAATATTGAGTTACAATACAACAGTGCTGATAAACCATCCTTCTGACGGACTGATAGCAAAACCAAGCCAGATACTGGAAGGTTTGCCGCCAGGTAATATCTACAAAGTAGAGAATACCAACCATTTCTCCGTGAGAAACCCGGGGTTTAAAGAGGATGAGGTGGACTATACTTATGAGGAGTTTATTAAAATATGGGGAAGAGAAGACTATTTTAAAACAAACAGAAAGGACTAATGATGTTTGTGAAAACTATAATTACATATTCATTTATAATCCTCCTTGCTGCTTCTTGCAGTAAGGAGGATTCCTATATAGCAACAGAAACTGACGACTATGGAGTTGTAATATCCAAACCATATGAATGGAAGTATTCTTTACATGCAAGCGGATCATATAATAGAATTGGATTCTTTGATTTCCCAATAGTTTACAACAAAAATATTGCTATACCTGCATCAAATGAAGATGGAAGCCAATCAATGAAAATGATAGATTCAAAAAACGGTGAACAAGTTTGGATGTGGAATGATATTTATGATGGAAGTCAAGACAATTTAAATATATATGGGCTTCACATAAATGACAATCTATTAGCATGGCACAGAGGCAGCAGAGGTTACTGTATAGATTTAACATCAGGGAATACACATTGGAAAAAAATTAGAGATATTTCATTTCACAGCAAAGTTTTTGGAGTAAATAATACATTTTTTATTAAAGGAAATTCAAATCAATATCCAGGATTAGAAGTCCATCTTGGATATAGAGGTGATTTAGAAACCGGGGAAATTGAATTATTTCTGATTCCTGACTTTTCATTTGACTACACAATTGATGTTCGATGCTGCGATGTTACGGAAATGATACCATATAAAATTAACGAAACTCAATACCTTGTTGTAGTTTATCAGGAGCTTAGATCTTCGGATGTTCCAAATTTTCAATCATATATGGGCTTATACAACCTTGAAACTGACGAATGGGTCTATGATAGAAAAATCATGAATGAGCCAAATCTATATGGCGTTAGCCTTGCATGCAGACGGGACCTATTACCTGACCCAGTCCACCGAGCTGTATTCCTTCAGGGAGGGCGAGGAGGAGCAACTGATATGCGAAATGCCCGAGG
>JAWOBS010000352.1:0-5295 GCA_046484145.1 Bacteroidales bacterium | reverse complement strand
GCGATAAGCTGCTCGATGCTGAGGTCCGACAGGTCGTCTTTCGCCAAGATCGCAGGCGAAGCGGGCTTGGCGTTGGTGATTGAAATGATAGGCAGAACAGAATTGAACTCAGAGCAAAAAAATTATTTAAGTGTTTTGAAGCACTCAACAGATAATCTGAAAGAAATAATCAACCAGGTGCTTGACTTTTCAAAAATTGAAGCAGGGAAGGTTAGCCTCAGGCAAAAAGCATTTGAATTTGAGGTGCTTATTAATAATGCACATAGTTTATTTGCAAATCTTTGTAATAAGGATATTGTTTTTGAAAGTTATATTGACCCCGAAATTCCCGAGTATATTAAAGCAGACCAAAACAGGATTATACAGGTTATAAATAATTTAGTTTCAAATGCTATCAAATTTACAGAAAAAGGAGATATTACAATTAACGCTAATCTTGTTGAAAGAAAAAGTAATAATCAGATTATCATAAAAATAGAAATAAGTGACACAGGAATAGGGATTAAACCTGAGAAACAGAAACATTTGTTTATTCCTTTTTCACAAATTGAAGAGCAGGATACACGTGATTATGATGGTACCGGGCTGGGTTTGTCCATTTGTAAAGAACTTGTACAACTTCATGGCGGTGAAATTGGCTTGAATAGCGAATATGGTGTTGGCAGTACTTTCTGGTTTACCTTTATTGCTAAAGAAGTATCCTGCGAAAGTGCGAAGAAAAAAATCAAAGAGCCCAAGGCAACCAAAAAAACCAAGAATCTCAAAATTTTATTTGCTGAAGATAAATTAACAAATCAGAAAGTCGTAAAGTTAATGCTGAACCACCTTGGACATGAGGTAGAAATGGCTACTAACGGCCGGGAAGCAGTTGAGAAATTTAAACAGGGAAAATTCGACCTTGTAATAATGGATATTCAGATGCCTGTAATGGATGGTATTACAGCAACGAATCTATTAAAAGAAAAATATGATAAGCTCCCGCCAATAGTTGGCTTAAGTGCCAATGCCTTTGAAGGCGACAGGGAGAAATACATGAAATTAGGAATGGATGAGTATATGACAAAACCTTTTACAATAGATGATTTTAACGCATTATTTGATAGGTTGTTTAACAAATAATAAGCTCTATTTTTTTCTGATTACGTAAAGGCCTATTAGGGTGAAAAAACCATTGATTATCAGAATTTCAAATCCGAATTTATATCCCCAAAGAAGTTGCTCAGAGAAACTGCTTAATACATAACTTAATACCGGAGATAAAACACATACCAGGGGGACAAACTTATCTTTAACCTGGTTTTTTGTAAAAATTCCAAAAAAGTATAGCCCCAGAAGCGGGCCATAAGTATAGCCGGCAATAGTAAACAGCTTACTTATCAGGGCTTCATCATTAATTAGGTTATACCCAACAATTATTATCATTACAATTATTGCAAATGCAATATGTGTTTTAATACGGATGCTTCTTATTTTTTCTTCCGTTATTCCGGGTTTACGTTTCAGCCCAAGAAAATCAATGCAAAAAATGGTTGTTAATGCCGTCAAAGTTCCATCGGCACTTGAATATGCCGCTGATACCAGTCCAAAGAAGAATGTCAGTCCGGCCGCAAGTCCCAAATATTGCATTGCTGCTGTTGGAAACAACTCATCGGATGTTTGTGATAATGTTATGCCTGCCTCGCCGGCGTATATCCATAAAACAGCACCCAGAAAGAGGAATAGCAAATTAACAGGAATTAGTATAGTCCCAAATGTTAATACATTTTTTTGTGCATCTTTTAAATTGCGGCAGCTGAGATTTTTTTGCATCATATCCTGATCAAGGCCTGTCATAACTATGGTGATAAACATGCCGGCAAAAAATTGTTTAATAAAAAAACGAGGATCAGTATAATCAGTTATAAACATCTTGGTATAACCTTTTTCTTTAGCAATAGCTGCAAGGTCAAACAAGCTCATATCTAAACTCCTGGAAATAATCAATATTGTAATAACCACTGCTGTTATCATAAAAGTGGTCTGCAAGGTGTCAGTCCATACGATAGTTTTTATACCACCCTGGAATGTATATAAAAGTATCAAGGCCATAAATAAAGACACAGTTACTGCGAAAGGTATTCCCCAATTGTCAAAAACAAATATCTGCAATACATTCACAACCAAAAACATCCTGAAAGAAGCCCCAATCAACCTGGAAATTATGAAATAAAAAGCACCGGTTTTATACGAGGAAATACCAAACCTGTTATGAAGATAGGTGTATATGGAAGTCAAGTTGAGCTTGTAATATAAAGGAAGTAAAATTTTAGCTATAACGAAATACCCGGCGAGATAGCCTAGTACCAATACCATGTATGAGAATTGCTCGTCTTTTACAAGGCCGGGAACCGACATGAAGGTTACACCTGAAAGCGAAGCACCTATCATCCCATAAGAAACCACATACCATGGCGAGTTTCTGTTGCCTAAAAAATATGCAGCATTTCCTGCTTTCTTTCTTACTGTTAATCGTGATATTAAAAAAATCAGTGATGTGTATACCAGGAAAGAAATCAGTATAATAGTAGGCGTCATAAACTATTTTTTGCATTTGAATGGCAAAAATAGAATAAAATATGAACTTATTAAGCCCTCAATAATAATTTTATGAGTTTTGTGGAATTATGGTATAAATGAATTATAGAACCACAGTAAATTCAGCACCTTCTTCATTGTTGCGGCAGGTGATGTATCCACCTTCAATTTTTTCTATAATGGTTTTGGACATGTAGAGTCCCAAGCCCGTGCCCATACCTTCTTTTTTTGTTGAAAAGTAGGGGTCAAATACTTTGTCTATCAGGTTCTCATCAATACCACCGCCGTTGTCACTTATTGTGAGGCAGCTTTTATTATCTTTGGTTGTAAGTGATATCTTTATTTTGGCATCTTTGATCTTTCTTTCTAAAAGAACATCTTTTGCATTGCTTATTAGATTCAAAATCACCTGGGCATATTCATTAGTAAAGCCGAAAGCAAGAATGTCATTTTCAGGAGGATTATAATCAATAATTATATTTGCCCTTTTAATTGTTTCTTCAACGAAAGAAATGCTTTTTTCCAAAACCTTTTTTGCACTAAAGCTACTGGCAACCCTTTCCGGTTTAAAAAAGTCCCTGAAATCATTAATTGTATCTGACATATAAAGTATGATATCCATACTTTGTTTTACCTTTGCCTTAAGGTATTCTTCGTCCATTTCTCCATATTCATATGCTTCCTGCAGATTTTGTATTATTAAGCCAATAGCATTTAATGGCTGTCTCCACTGGTGTGCAATGTTGGCAATCATTTCACCCATTGCAGCCTGCCTGCCCTGCTGAATAAGCATAAAGTCTTTCCTTCTGCTTTCAGACAATTCCTTTTTTATTCTCTCTTCAAGGCCTGTGTTGATTTTTTCCAACTCTTGCCTTTTTTCAAAGAGTTGTTCTTTTTGCTTTAATATCTCCTCTTTTTGAGATGTTATTTCCTGGTTTTTTTCTTCAACCAGGGCTTTTTGCTTTTCTGCTTCTTCTTTTTGTTGCTTAAGTTCAAGTGTTCTTTCTTTAACTTTTTCTTCAAGAATTAGCTTTTCTTTCTTGAGTTTTCTTTCTTTCCATTTTATAACAGCCAGCAAAAACAATATTATACACAATAAGTAAATAGAAAACATCCACCATGTTCTATACCATGGAGGAAGCACCCGGAAAGAACAAGTAATACTTTCACTCCAAATGCCTTCTGGATTGCGTGCTTTAAGTACAAATGTGTATTTTCCTTCTCTAAGGTTGTTAAATGTTGCATAATTGCTTTTAGTTAACGGCCGCCAGCGCTTGTCCTGCCCTTTTAGCATATATTGATACCTTACCAGGTTGTTTCTACTGGTTTCAATGGAGTTAAATTCAAATGTGATATTGTTATGCCTATACGGTAATACAAGATTTTGCGGTAGCCCGGTATAATTCTTAATGCTGTCAAATTTAATCCCTTTAAACTTATTCCGAATTTCAGCTAATTGTTTTTTGTTTAGAATATTTCCGTATGTAAAGACTTGCTGCTGAGCAATTGTTACACTGTCATAAGCAAGTTTATTTTTGTTATGATCGTTGTTTATTTTATGCAATAAGTACCATGAAATATTCTCATCATTAATTTTTATATTGAAAATTTCAAGTTTTGATGGCTCGTAATTTTTTGCAACAGCTTTAGGATTAAATGCCACAACCTTATCATCGCCACAACCTCCCCAGATTATTTCTTTCTCTTTGTTAATTCCTTGAGGTAAACCAATTTTGCTAATGCACATTGCATTAGAGTTGAGATCCTTAACCGGATAACCGGTTTCATTATTATATATATCCCATATTGGTGTAAAATTACTTAGAAGCTTATTGTTGTCTGTTTTTACTTTTGCAGGAGAAAATATTTCCCCTTCATTATTTTTAAAAGTCAGTCCGCTAAAGCCTAAATTTGTTCCTATCCAGAATGTACCATCCGAATCCTCGACAATATCATATACTACATCATCAGCAAGGCCTTCTTCTGTGCCAAAAGAAATAAAGCTCTCTCCGTCATACCTGTTTATTCCTCCGCCATAAGTGCCAAACCATATATATCCTTCACTGTCGATAAAAACTATCCTTACCCAGTTATGAGTAAGGCCGTCTTCTGTTGTAAAGTTAGTAAACTCATTTCCGTCAAATTGACTTACACCACCTCCATAAGTTCCCAGCCAAAGCTTGCCGTTTATGTCTTCTGCAATACTGCGCACTACATTATGGGTTAAGCCATGTTCTGTCCTGAAGGTTGTAAAACTACTACCATCAAACTTGCTTAAACCATCTGATGTGCCAAACCAAATATAGCCTTCGGAGTCTTTATAAATACCCAAAACCCTGTTGTGTGCTAATCCTTGCTCCTCAGTGTATGTTGTAAATTTTTTACCATCAAAATATACTGCACCACTATCTGTGCCTAACCAGATATTGCCATTATTATCCGGGAGTATTGTATAAACAACATTAGAAGGAAGTCCATTATTTATATTGTAATTATAATAGTGCATTCCGTCATAGTAACTCATACCCCCGCCATTAGTGCCAAACCAAAGGCGGCCATTATTATCTTCTGCAATACATCTAACAGAGTTATTTACCAGGCCTTGCTTAGTGGTGTATGTTTTAAATGCATCACCATTATAACAGCTTGCACCTCCACCATCAGTGCCAAACCAGATATTTCCCTTCTTATCCTTTGCTATCCCGCGAATAACATTATGTG
>JAWOBS010000345.1:0-3165 GCA_046484145.1 Bacteroidales bacterium | reverse complement strand
GTTAACAACCTTTAAACTTTGCGTATTTAGCGCTTAAACTTTTGCGTGCTTTGCGTGGAACTTTTTCACATAGCACCTCAAAATAATATTTTCCCCTATCACTCAGGGATTATCATTAATCAATTGACAAATATAATAATCATAGAAAAATAATTCTTACTAAAAAACATTATTATATCTCATTGAATTATGCTAATTTTAAGCAAAAATAACTATATAATTATGATAATTCCGGCCTTTGTTCAGAAAGACAAGCATTTAATACCTTATGCATCAGCTATTAACAGACGACTTAAAAATGCTTATGATAAGGAAAAGCATTTATCACAACATAGCGGCAGTATTAGTGAGTTTGCAAATGGACATAAGTTTTTTGGTTTACATAAAACCGACAATTCCTGGATAATCCGTGAATGGGCACCGAATGCTACCCAAATATATTTGCTTGGTGATTTTAACGATTGGAAGCCAAATGAGAACTATGCTTTTAAAAGCCTTGAAAGTGGCAATTGGAGCTTGGAATTGCCACTAAATGAATTAAAACATCTCGATTTATACAAACTATTAGTACGTTGGGGAGATGGAGAAGGCGAGCGCATACCCGCATGGGCATGGAGAGTTGTCCAGGATCCTGAAAGCTTCCAATTTAATGCACAGGTATGGGATCCTCCCGTAAAACATAAATGGAAAAATCCGCAGCCTGTGCAAGATTCAGGCTTTGTGCCTTATGTTTATGAAGCTCATGCCGGCATGGCGTCTGAAGAGTATAAAGTTGCCAGTTGGAATGAATTCCGGGAAAATATTTTACCTTACATAAAAGAAGCCGGATATAACGTAATTCAGCTAATGGCCATACAGGAGCATCCATATTATGGTTCTTTTGGCTATCATGTAAGTAATTTTTTCGCGCCAAGCAGCAGGTTTGGCAGTGCCGACGACCTTAAAGCCCTTATAGATGAGGCGCATGGACTTGGAATCAGGGTGGTGATGGATATTGTACATTCTCACGCCGTTAAAAATGAAATAGAAGGCATAAGCAAATATGACGGCACATATTATCAGTTTTTCCATGATGGGCCAAGAGGGCTTCATTCTGCATGGGACAGCCGTTGTTTTGACTATGGCAAGGATGAGGTGATACATTTCCTTTTATCTAATTGCAAGTATTGGCTGGAAGAGTTTAAGTTTGACGGCTTTCGATTTGATGGGGTAACAAGCATGCTTTACCATGACCATGGGCTTGGAACTGCCTTTATGAGCTATGACCAGTATTATAACATGAACCAGGATGAAGATGCAATATCATATCTTATTATGGCTAATAAGTTAATCCATGAAGTTAATTCATCTGCAATTACAATAGCAGAAGAAATGAGCGGTATGCCCGGCATAGCTACATCTCACAAGCTTGGTGGCTTTGGATTTGATTATAGGCTGGCTATGGGTATTCCTGATTTTTGGATTAAAACCATAAAAGAGAAGAGGGTAGAGTTCTGGCATGTGGGAGATATGCTCTATAATTTATCTAATAAAAGAGCTGATGAGAAAACTATCCATTATTGTGAATCACATGACCAGGCTTTAGTGGGTGACAAAACAATAATATTTTGGCTGATGGATAAAGAAATGTATTTTAATATGGATGTTGACAGGCCAAATATAATTGTTGACAGCGGCATTGCATTACATAAAATGATAAGGTTGATAACATTGGCAACTGCAGGGAACGGTTATCTGAATTTTATGGGGAATGAATTTGGACATCCCGAATGGATTGATTTTCCCGGACAACATAATAACTGGTCTTATCATTATGCACGCAGACAATGGCATCTTAAAGATGAACCAAATTTGAAATATAAATATCTATCACGTTTTGATAAAAATATGCTTAATGTGATTCAACAATATGATATTCTTAATGATTCTAATATAAAACCGCTTGTTCAAAACATTGATGACCAGGTTTTGGCTTTTGAGCGTGCCGGACATATTTTTCTTTTTAATTTTAGCCCGTTTAGGTCTTATACCGATTATCTTATTAATGTTCCAAAAGGAAATTATAAAGTATTGCTTAATTCTGATGATAGCAATTATGGTGGCTTTGACAGAATAGACAATGAATTCGTATTCGTCAGCAATGCTATTGGAAAAGGCAGTAAAGAGCATGGCATAAAGGTTTACATTCCTGCTCAAACGGCAATGGTGTTTATGAAAAAATAATGCAATATTTTTAAAATTAGTTTTAAGTTAACAAGTTTACTATGCTAAAGAATTTAAAGTTGACAAGGACAATAAAAGCTACACCGGAAGAGGTTTACACAGCTTTAACAAATCCGTTTACAATTGAGTTGTGGACAAGTTATCCTGCTAAGATGAATACAGAAGCGGGTTCTGAGTTTTCTATTTTGGATGGTGAAATACAGGGTGTAAACCTGGAATTTGTCGAGAACAAATTTATAAAACAACTCTGGTTCTTCGGTGAAGATTCAGATGATTCTATTGTAACGATTAATCTAGAACCTGATAAAAAGCATACCAAGGTTTTCATAGAACATACAAATATTCCGGAGGAAGCATACGATAATATGCTATTAGGTTGGAAGGAATATTATATTGGAGCGTTAAAGAAATTTTTTGAATTAAAAGATTCTAAAGATTAAGGTTTATACATTAAACCTAATATTCAAAATATCAGCATCTTTGACAATATAATTTTTGCCTTCAATATAATATTTGCCTGCATTCTTACAAGCCTGCTCAGAGCCTAGCTCTTTCAGGTCTTCATACTTCATAACTTCTGCCCTTATAAAGCCTCTTTCAAGGTCGCTATGAATAATTCCGCCAGTTTGAGGTGCAGTCATACCTTCTCTAAAAGTCCATGCCCTGGCTTCCTTAGGTCCGGCAGTAAAAAAAGTCTTTAGATTTAATAACTCATATGCTGCACGAATAAGTTTATTAACTCCCGGTTCTTCAAGTCCAAGGTCATTTAAAAACTCCTGCCTTTCTTCCGGGGTTTCCAGTTCAGAGATATCCGCTTCTGCCTGTGCTGCAATTGTTAAGATTTTGGCATTTTCTCCGGATAGAGATTCAATTGCCCTTTTGCTGTGATTATTACCATCTTTTGCTGAAGCTTCATCAACATTGCAAACATATAAAACAGGC
>JAWOBS010000301.1:0-6576 GCA_046484145.1 Bacteroidales bacterium | reverse complement strand
AATCCATTTGTAAAAGAATATGCTGATGTTGATACCTGGGCTGATGTTTTTAGGCGCATTATGCTTGATGAGCGTGATCACATGAATCACAGTTTTTACTTTTGCGGTAAAACAGAAAGTATTGTTAAATATGAAGGTATGCCTAAGATACACTAGCTAATAGCTATTTCTTATATCAGTTATTAAGCCGTTTTCATATTTGTCAGCCATTAGAGTTTCAGCAATTTTGCTGCCTGCTGTTTTTGGAGGTATTAGCTGGCCCTTTTCTTTGAATTCTACAAACTTATCCCTAAGTGGAAATTGATCAGTTGTTGTTGACCTTATTATGGTTTGCATGCCAGTATCAATAACTCCGGGCGAGATTGCTATTATTTTTACAGGAAATTCCTCTCTTTCCTGCTCCTGTGCTATACATTTTGTAAGCATATCTATCCCTGCTTTCCCTGTGCAATAACTGCTCCATCCCGGATAAGGATTTTGAGCAGCACCTGATGAAATATTCAATATACGCTTATCACATTTCCAGTTTTTACTTCTCTGGATAAACTCTTTGGATAATATCATTGGCGCAATTAGATTGATTGATATGTGGTTTTGAATTTGAACCGGGTCACAGTCTTCAATGTATCCAATAGGTTTGATTATGCCTGCATTATTTACTAAAATCAGTTTATCGGCTTTTTCCGGATTAATCTTCTCGAAGATTTCGCCCATTAATCCACTTATATCATATGTATGGCCAAGATCAAAGAGAACAAAATCAACAGCAGCATTTTTTTTATTTCCTTCTGATTTTAAACTTTCATTTTCAGTCCGGGAAATAATTATCAAATGATTGCCTTCGTGTAGCAGTTGCTTTGCTATTCCTTCGCCGATTCCTTTGCTGCCACCTGTTATTATTATGTAGTTAACTTTTTCCATGATATTTGTTATTTATTGTTTTCTTTTTGATAAATTGATTTTATTGACCCCGACTCATTATAGAACTCGATTTCATTATTTTGTAAAGGAATTTTTGCAATTCTACCGAATTGATTTATAAGGATATTTGTTTCTGCAATGATTTTATTATCCATTATTACTTTAATATTTCCATTTTCTGCGATTCTGTGGTATAATCCTGCCTGTTCAGATGAATGTATTGAAAAGTGAGGCCGTCTTATGTTTTCTTCAGGTTCTGCTTCTATCTCAACATAAAAGCCACCTTCATAATCAATTGGTACAATTCCCAAAGAGTCCGAAAATTTAAATATTTTATTATTGGGGTTGCTTTTTAGGGTAGGAATGTAGGAAAAGCTATGTTTTTCAATACTATAGGATGTAATGCCGGTAAAAAGCTCCAAATATTGTTTTTCAAGATTATTCATTTCTGAATACATGTACTCAACTGTTTCTTTCTCATAAGGGATTTCAGAAAAACCACTAATTAATAATTGCTTTTTCTCCCTAATATTAAGAATAATATCAGCGATTTCTTTGGCATTTTCTTTCGATGTTTTTTTCTCCATGCTATGTATCATCCTGCGCCTTGTTACAGTAGTAGTGTCAACCCAATGTTCTTCATATATAGTGTCTATTTTTTCAGTAAGGCTGTAGTTTAAATGATAAATAAATTCATTTTTAGAATTAAAATAGCCCAACTCATTCGGATGTAAATCTGATTCTGAAGCGGACTGTTTTTTTTCTTTTGTGTTTATGCTTTTCAGAATGCCGTTTTTATCGAATTCTAAAGAGATTTCCGGCTGACCTTTAGATGGGTCGTAAGCTATGAAGTAAAACTGTTCAGGATCAGGTACTAAAAGGCTTCTGATGTTAATTGAACTTATCTCGTATAGGCTGTCAGCTTCTTCCTTAGCATTTTTGATGCTTAGCAATTCTTCGGCAAACTCTGCATAAGGCCCGGGGATAAACTCTGTCTTTAATATGTTTGCTTCAATTATGAGTTTAGTTTGAGGCAATGAATAATAATAGCCCACAAGATTATTGTCCGGCGATAAACTATTAACATGAGAAACACTTATTGTTTGCTGATTTTTGCAGGAGATTGCAAAAATCACAAGCAGGCTAAAAGTAAAAAAAACTGTCTTTTTCATTTTTACTGTTTTAATTGGTTTAACAACTGTGTTTTTAAAGAACAATAGTAAGATGGAGTTATAATTAAAGGGTAGCAATCATTTGGAATAGTTTTTATAATGTCAATAATATTAGCATTATTGTCAAACTCAACTATTTTAATATTGCCGCTTGTTGCTTTTAAAAGCTTTGCTAATTCTAACGATATTGTATTATCCTCATTAGACATCATTTCTGATTGCAGTTTTCTTTGATTATCTGCAAGCTTATTTATGTATTCATCTTCGAAGTAGTAATTACCGGGAACAGTTTTTGTCTCATTTTTATGAGCCAGAATAATTATCCTTGATGCAAAAGCATTCAGATTATTTGCCAGCTTTTTGATTTCAGATTCAGACATTTTACTGTCAGTGGCCACTATTGCAGCTATGGATTTTGTTTTTCCTTTACAGAATGTTATAAGCTTATCAAAGGCTTCTTGTGAATTAGGGCTGTCAATTAATACTTCACCACCATTTACGTTAACAAGGTTCATTCTTCCTGGAATGATGTTAGCATGAGGTTTGAAATTTTTTAAGTAATTACTAATATTGCCTGGTTTAATGCCAATTGCGCACATTGCGGCTGTAGCAGCTAAAATTGAATCAATAAAAATGTCTGTTTTCCCATAATATGTAAGTGGCAATTCATTTATTTCTGCAATTACCCATCTGCCGCTTCTAAAGTGGAGAAATATCTTGTTGTCTCTGATGCAAACACCCAATCCACCTTTCACAATATGGTTAGAGAATGTTTTTTGGTCAGGTTTTTTTGAGAATAAAGCAGCTTTGCTGTATAAACGACTCAAACTTTCCATTATATATGGGCAATCAGCATTTAACACAGAATAGCCGCTATCATATACTTCTTCAGCAACAACAGATTTTGCATAGGCAAGATCTTCAATGAAACTAATGTCGCCCTGGTTTAGATGATTATCATATACATTCAGGAATATTCCAACATCAGCAAATTTATATCCTAATCCATTATTTAAAATACCTTCAACAGAGGTTTCTAAAATAGCATGGTCAATATATGGATCGCCCAACAGGGCTTTTACATTTTCCGGATATGTCATATTTCCGTGTATCACTTTTTTCCCCGCCGAAAACAATCCGTCAGAGCATGCAAGGCCTGTATTATGGCCCTCTTTCTCAAGAGCATAGTTGAGGATATAGGCACAAACAGTTTTTCCTGCTGATCCTGTTATTGAAATTAGTGGAACCCTGTTTTGCGTTTGTTTAGGGAAAAGCATATCTAACATGGGTATAGCCGGGTTTATGCTTGCACCTTTTGCCGGTTTTAAGTGCATACGAAAGTCCGGAGCCGCATTTACTTCTAAGACTATTCCCCCGGTTTCTGTGATAGGCCGACTTATATCTTTTGCAATAATCGTAACCCCGGCAACATTTAATCCGCAAATTCTTGCTGCTCTTTCGGCAAGATACCTGTTTTCTGGATGAATTTTTTTTGTAACATTTTCTGTTATAGCTCCGTGGTTAGGATTGCAGGAAACTTTGACTCTTAGCTTTTCACCCTTTTCTAATATGCTGTCAGGAGCTTTATTTATCAGGTTTAGATGATTTAGTAAATTATCATCTATGTTTATTAAGGACAAAACTCCTTTATCTCCTGCTTCTCGTAATGGATTTTTATTTAGTTCTTCAATTAATTGCAATATTGTTTTTTTCCCATCTCCTACAACTTCCGCAGCACTCAGTTTTGTTGCAGAAACCATGTTGTTATTAATAACAAGTACGCGATAAGTGTTGCCGTCTATTTGCTTTTGAAGTAATACCGGTGCTTTGGTACTTCCTGCAGCAAAGGAAAAGGCTTTTTTGAGCTTTTCTTCAGTGTCAACTTCAATAAAGACTTTTTCTCCTTTTGGCCTGCTTATAGGGGTTATGACAAGTTTGCATTTTAAATTTTTCAGAAAGTCAATGCCTTTATTTATGTCACTTGTTTTTAAAGTTTCTGTAACAGGCAGCCCTGAATCTCTAAGACTTAAAGTTGTAAGGTATTTGTCGAAAGTATTTTCAACGGCTATAAAATGTGTTTCTGATGTAATGGTTGCTCTTATTCTTTTTTGGTATTTACCTGTTCCAAGTTGAATTAAATTGTATTGGTCAAGCCTGAAAACAGGAATTTCGCGCTTGTTTGCTTCATCAACTATTGATTGTGTACTTGGCCCCAGCAACCTTTCTTCTCTTATCTTTATAAGTTGGTCAATAATAGGCTTCAGTTTAAAATCTTTATTTTGTAATAATGCATTAATGAAGTTTACCGCTGCTTTCGCTGCATAAATCCCGGCATGATCATCAATAAATCTGAAAATAATATTATAAACACCCTGTTTCAAAGTACTTCTGGTCTTTCCATAGCTTGCGTGCATTCCGGCAAGAGTTTGAAGCTCAATAGCCACATGTTCTATTATGTGCCCCATTAGGGTCCCTTTTCTTACCCTGAAAAGAAATCCACCCGGCTTGCCTTCTGAACAATGATGCTCATATAATGATGGTATAGCACTTTCCAGTTTTTCATAAAAGCCTTCGATCTCGTTAGAAAATACCTCATCGTATTTGCCAAGGTCAAGACGAGTTAATACTATCGGCCCGGCACTAAAATAGTTGGCCCCTTCTAAAATTTTTATAGTTTCAACTTTTAAGGGCCCGGGATTGATAGGATATTGCCTGACTAAACTGGTAGTGTCCATATTTTTATTTTTAACATTAAAAAATAAGATATAATAAAACCCCAATTGCAAATATAAGCAGGTTGGGGTTTGAAATTATAATAATGTATCGATAATTTATTACTTCATAAGAAAATCAAGACTAGCCTTTGAATCTAACTCAAGGGCTGGCTCATCCTTTCTGAAAACCTTCAGGGTTTTACCTCCTAATATTTTCACATTATCTCCTTCAACTTGCAGAATGCTTCCTTCTTTAAGTCCTACAACAGTGGTCTCGGGATTAACAACAAGAAATTCTCTTATTCTCTGTTCGCGTGATTCTCCTGCATGATTAGGGATAATTGTTTCAGTATAATGAGGATTTATCTGGAAAGGTATTAAGCTTAATCCGTCAAAGCTAACGGGTTGAACAATAGGCATATCGTTAGTTGTTTTTAGCGATGGACAGGCTACATTGCTGCCTGCACTCCAGCCAATAAAAGGAACGCCATCATTGACTTTTTTTGTCATTGGCTCTACAAGCTTATTTATATGCAGCATGTGGAATAAGTGAAAAGTGTTGCCACCTCCAACAACAATGCATTTTGCATCTTCTACCGCTTTTACCGGATCTTTAGTATTGTGAATTGATTTTATGCTATAACCAAGTTCATTAAATACTTTACTTACTTTTTCAGTATAGTCATCATATGTTACACTGACACCCGCATAAGGAATAAATAGGGCTTCCAAAGATTCCGGGCCTAGAAATTCCTTAATAAAAGGTTTTGTATAAGCAAGATAATCCTCTCCGTAATTTGTTGAATTACTAATTAATAATAGTCTTTTAGCCATAATTTTATGTTTTTTGTTTTTATAAATACGAAAATAGTATTTTTAAAAAGCTTATTGATAATATTTATGAAATTTAACTTTTAAAATTCCCAAACAACTTTCTTTACAGGCTAAAGAAGGCGACCTTGGCTAAATATTATTTTGAGGTGCTAATTATTTTTTTTATCCCTCGCAAAAACCGCAAAATTAAATAAACGCAAAATTCGCAAAAACAGTGACAGAAAATGAAATATCTTATAACGTTATTGGTGCAGCAATAGATATACATAAAAGTATAGGTCCCGGATTGTTAGAATTGGCTTATGAGAAAAAATAATATTTAGCCGCGACCTTGCAATTTATCTTCAGGATAATGACTTTGAAAAAATATTATATTGTTCCTCATTCAGCGATATTAAAGCTTATCGGAGATCCCGACCTGCTTGGAAAATATATTTTGATAATAATTAACAAGCAAAGTAACTTTTTATTATACTTGTCCGTCATAGCAAAGTAAAAAAAAGACAGCTTGTTTTATAACCTTAAACTATTCTAATGATGAAAAAAATATTTCAGATTAAAAAGACACATGTTTACTTAGCTTTAATCCTGGTATTTCTGCTAAGCATGAATTCTTGTATTATTGGAATAAATGGTACAGAAAGGATAAGAGGCAGCAAAAACGTTGTTATTGAAAAAAGAGAGTTGCCATATTTTAACTCGATTGAAGTCAGTAAATCCATAGATGTCTTTATTACTATTGGAGATGTTTTTAACGTAGAAGTTAAAGCTGATGACAACATTCTACCTTACATTACAACTGAAGTTGTTGATGATGTTTTAAAAGTTGGTGAAAAGCCCAAATTTTCACTTGTTAGCACAAAATCACAAGAGGTGCATATTACAATGCCATTATTGTTAAGTATTAAAGCTAGTGGTGCTTCAAATGTTCAAGT
>JAWOBS010000280.1:0-5590 GCA_046484145.1 Bacteroidales bacterium | reverse complement strand
CCTGGTATTTATTGCTTCTGCTTGCAGCAAGGATGATGAAACAAAAATTAAAAACTGGATAATTGGCACATGGTCTATTGATAAATATGAGCAGCAAGATTTTGAAGATGGAGTGTTGGTTAGCGAAAGTGAAAGCCTTAACCAGGGATATGTGAGATTTTTTGATGATGGAACAGGCTATGATGTTGGTGGTAATTTTATTGGAGGAGAGTTTACCTGGAGCAATACTGATGAATTTCTTATTCTTGAATCCGGCAGTGGCGTGACAACATACGATGTTGAAAGCTTTTCGGAAACCAACTTCGTGTTCAGCATTACTGATGGAAATGCCGATGATTGGGATGTTGAGAGGTGGTATCTTACAAAAGTGGATGAGTAAGAGCTTTGTGATTCTATATTTTAGGCACCTTAATCTCGTAAACTTTGCCGCCTTTGTTAGGAATTTCGTATTGCCTGATCCAGGGATTTAATAGTTTAATCTCGCGGTATGTCGTGTTAAATTTAAAAGCAAAATCTACCAGGTCATTGATAGTTGTGTCAACTGTTACAATCTTATAATCCAATTCCGGGTATAAGTCCTGTTCCCGAAAATGAAAACCTGATTGTGCCGGATTTTCAAAAATATATTTCAGGGCAAGAATTCTGAAGACATAACGTGATGTCTCTTCATTAAGATGAAGATCAAAATAGTTTGATACTTTTTGCTTGTCAAGCTGCCTGTCAAGTCCTCTATTGCCCATATTATATGAAGCAGCAGCAAGTATCCAGCTTCCGTATTTTTCTTTTGAATCTGATATGTACTTGCATGCAGCAATAGTTGCTTTTTCTAAATGATATCTCTCATCAACATAAGAATTAATCTCAAGCCCAAGGTCTTTGCCCGTTCCATCAAGAATTTGCCAAAAGCCGGTTGCTCCAGCAGGTGAAACAACATTCATTAATCCACTCTCAATCAAAGCTAAGTATTTAAAATCATCGGGAATATTGTTTTCTGCCAGTATGGGTTCAATAATAGGGAAGTACCTGTTTGCTCTTTTAAAAAATTGAACTGTTTGCGACTGCCAATAGCTATTTATCAATAACTCCCTGTCAAACTGCTCTTTTACATAGTATAAATGCATTGGAACCGGTTCTCCAGCCAGAGTTAATGTTTGTGGTAATGGTATTGCATATATCCTGTAGTTTTTCTCAAATTCCTCTTTATATATCTTGTCTGCTTTACTGGGTTCACCGGATGAGGAGAATATATTGATAATCACATATCCTGCTAAAATGAAAATTGCAAAGAAAGAAATTTGTTTTGTCAGGGCAGTATTCATAATCTGTTGTAAAGCTTGTAATAATAATTTTACAAATTAACACAAAGATATTAACAATAAGAACAAGAAAACATGTATGAAACACTTAATTCTATGTTTAAAATTGTTAAATAAAAAGAGGTTACCTCGTTTTGAAGTAACCTCTGTAAGATACAATAATTTATTTATTATTGATGTTTCTCGACAAGTTCAATTAACTCAGGAAGATCCATTCCAAGTTCTTTTAATTTTTCGATTTTTGGAACACCATTTTTTGTCCAGCCTCTACGCTCATAAACAGCATCAAGAAGTTGTTCATATCTGTCTTCGCGATATTCTCTAAGAGCAGACATTTTTTCTTCTACAGATTTTCCTTCAATATCAAAACCTATATCTTCTTTAAGTTGCTTATCGTAACGTTCAGCTCTTGATTCATATTCTTCAACAGTAACAGGGCCACAGGCACGATAAGGTTGTGCATCATGCTTGCGTGTTCCGAATCCTCTTCTTAGGTTAAAAATACGCTGGAAGTTATAAACTCTCTCACTTTGGCGTATCATTTCTTCTTTGCTGAAAGGTTTTCCTGTAACAGCTTCAAATATTGCCACATAATTTGCCACGTGTTCAGGAATCTTATGAGGCTCATCAGTATTTTCGTTGCCTTTAGGAACTACATCATTCCAGCAAAGCTTACACATTCCAACCAGTCCGAACCAGGTTCTGAACATAGGGAAATAATGAAGTGCTTCTGCTTTATCTTCGAAAGAAGGAATTTGATTATTTACCATATCCATGAAGATAAGCCATGCTTCATCATGCTGAGGGCCTTTGTTAGTCATTGCATAGCCCCCTTGTTGAGCAAGTGATTCTTTAGAAACGTATTGTGAATATTCAAGGCCTTTATTTTCCATTCCAATATCCTGTAGGAATTTTGCGTCTCCCCATCCTTTTTCAGCAAACAATTCTTTCATTTTGCGAATTCCTAATCCTGCAATTACACCAAAGCCTTCACCTCTTGCAAGTTGGTGCAATAGTTCAAGGGAATCTTCAATAGCACCAAAGTTAAGTTCCAGTCCACCGGTTCTTTCTTTGTTAAGAATACCATTTTCATAACATTCCATTACAAAAGCACAGATTGTACCCCATGTGATTGTACAAATACCGTATGTATCGCAATAGAAGTTAGCTTCAATAATTGTTTCAGGATCAAAGATACCCATGTTAGAACCAAGCCCGGCAGCATTTTCGTATTCAGGCCCGTCAACAATTACTTTCTGTCCTTTGTAAGGTCCGGTTTTAAGTTCAAAATCATCAACACCTTTGGCGCAAGCCATAGCACATCCTATCCAGCAACCATCAGGGACATTTTGTGTGAAATATTTGTCTCTAAACACATTAGAGTGAATTTTTAATGCATCTTCATGAGTTCCGAATTTGAAGTTATGTGTAGGCAGAAGGTCATAATCAGCCATTACGTTAACGATGTTGGCAGTACCTTTTTTTCTCATCTGGCATTGATGGTCATCGAGCTCTCTCATTTCCTGTTGAAACTTGCGGCCTTTTTCTTTTATAACTTCAAGGTTTTCAACATTGTTAAGATTTCCAGAAACGCCTTCAATTTTAGAAACAATAGCTTTGATCTTTTTGTCACGCATAACAGTTCCTATACCACCACGGCCGGCCTGTTTCAGTCTGATCTTTTTACGCTTCATGTCATAGAAGGTGAAATTGATCATTCCTATAAGCGAATGTTCAGCAGCAGCACCACTGGAAACAATGCCAATGTTTTTTGAGTCTTTTTCATCGTCAGCAAACATCTCTGTCAGTTCTTCCGCCAGTATGTGAGAATCTTTTGATAAACCGGGATCTTCAAAAATCTCGATTTTTTCATTTTTGCCATCAATATATATGATAAGATCTTTTTCTGATTTACCTTGAAGCTCTAGTGCATCATAACCGGAGAATTTCAAAAATGGCCCGAAGAAACCTCCAACATTTGAGTCCATTATTGAATTGGTTTGTGGAGAGATGGAAACAAGCAATGATTTACCTGCTCCGGAGTATTGTGTGATACCACCAACAGGACCGGATGAAATGACAATTTCATTTTCAGGATCATTCCATTTTGTGTCAGGTTTTGTAGCATCCCATAACAACCTTAAACCATATCCTTTTCCACCAATAAATTTTTCTTTCATAACAGGTGGAACATCTTTTTCTTTAATGTCACAGTCAGAAACATTAATATACAAGACTTTGTCAGTGTAGCCTCTGTCAAGAGGAGTGCGCTTGTATGCAAACTCTTTAAGCACTTTTCGGTTTTGCTTCAATTTAGTAATATCCATATTGCTGATCTCTTTTAATAGGTTTGTTTTTTATTGGCGACAAAACTACAAAATTTAAAATATTTACAGCATTTAAAAAGAAAAATTTAATGCTGATTTTTTATTTTTAACAATTTTAATGAAGTCAGTGTTAACAAATTATATCCACAACAGGAAGTTTCAGATAAGAACTAACAATTTCTTTTATCAATTCAATAGCCAGAGATAAGTATTTAGTCTTCATTAATCATTTTCCTGTATTGTTTTAGTGTCATTCCTTCAAGGGACTGGAAGGCTCTGTGTAAGGAGTTTTGAGAGCCAAAACCGGAAAGCTCGGCAATTTGATCGTTGCTTATTGTTGGATTTTTTTGAATAAGATTTTTTGTGTATTGAACCCTGTAATAGTTTACATGATTACAAAAATTCCTGTTGTATTCTGAGTTAATGAGTTTTGAAACATAAGTACGGTTTGTTCCTAGCATCTTGCTTAAGTCCCAAATTTTCAAGTCATGGTTTTTAAATATCTTTTCATTTTCAAACAGATTATCCATGATATTTTTTAAGCCTGTTGCAGAAATATTCTCTGTACTGCCTGTTGGCCTTTCCGGTTCTTTGGCCGGTTCTTCGGTATGAACTGTGTCTTGTTCATTTCCTATTAAGCCTATTAAGAAAAGCATAACACTAAATATTACTGAGGGGAAAACTAGCGATAAAGTATTTGTTGAAAATTTTTCCCTTCCCAAAATAGCAACTATTATACTCGCAATAGATGTTACAGCAAGTGAGATATTAAATATCTGCACCCAATATAAACTGCGTGTTTTTGTGTTTGAATAAAAGTCTTTTATATTTTTCTTGTTTTCTATAATTAGTTTAAAATTAGAATATAGAAAATAAAATACCTGTGCTATAAAAACAACTCTATAAGTATAGTGCATCCATAGCATGTGTTTTTGAATTCCAATTGCTTCATGTTTGCCGTAGAGCACATTTTGAAGAAAGTCTATATGCTGGCCGGTATTCATAAAAAACATACCAATAAGATGCAATATGAAAACTAAAGTTGGCAAAAGCAGGAATATAGAGTGTTTTTTAAATGAAAACTTTTTATCAACAGTAAGTAACCTTATATAAATATGATATAAGGGATAGACTAATAATGAAGCCCAAACATATAATGCATCAAGATATCTGTATATGTGTAATAAGTTGGAGAAATAAAAAAAATGTGATAAGTAAAGTAAAAAAGCAACAAACATAAACACTCCCAAAAAGACTTTGGGGAAATTGCGGGATCTGTTTTTTATACCAAGGACAATTGCCCAAAAAAGAGTTATATAAACAGGGTTTAGAAGTAATATTGTTTTTATAATTTCTGTGCTCAAAACTTGATAGTGTTTTTATTGTATTAAAGTCAGTAACAACATATTTTGTTAAGCTGCATGTAAAAATACGAATAGATTTTTACGTTTTGACAGTAATTTTACTTTTTGTATTTTTTATTCCACACAAAAACCACAAAGTTGAAAATACACGAAATTCGCAAAGACAGGATTTCGCAGTTTTCCTTCAAAGATTTGCTGATAGCTTTGGGGAATAAAAGAAAATTTGATTTTACTGCTTTTGGTGATTGCTTTATAAGATAATACAACACAGAAAAAGAATGCAATGTTAAAGTGAAGAACCCGGTATTAATCACCATTATTTCATCAGCTCATCAGTGTAGTTCTTAACTGCACAGCTAATTTCTTTTTTTACTTTTGAAAGGCTTAAATCTTTTTCCAAAATCATATAAGGCCAGTCAGAAATATTGATGTCATCAAAATAAACGAGGCTTTTTAAAAGATGTAAAGTATTACGCTGTCGATATTTGGTTTTGTAATATTCAAGTAATTTGTCGACTTTATGAGTTTTAAGAAGGAAATAAACATCGATAAAGTCTTTTGAACGAGTTCCGTTTCCTGCAAT
>JAWOBS010000024.1:0-3968 GCA_046484145.1 Bacteroidales bacterium | reverse complement strand
AAAGCATATTCTTTGCATCCAACTGGATTGAGTACCAGTTTTCCCCAGGTTGTAGTTTATTTTTGCTCATTTTAACTCCTCCAACACCTTAATTAATTATTCCTCCAATTCTTTTTCTATTACAACCGCCTTCATCACAATCATAAAGAGAAAAATATAGTTTTTTCTTAATACCATTATTACGATTAATTAAACTATAAAAATCTCCTTCATTTAAGCAAGTTACTTTAACTGGTAGTCCTACTTGTCTTGGAAAACGATTAATTAATTCTTTCATCTTTAAAATCATTTATTGTTTTTTGTCTTTTTTCTTGTTTTACTTTATATTCTATATCCTTTAATTTAAGATTAGGTTTAAATCCTTGTGGGCTGTCTGCTTCATATTGTTTAAGTTTTTTCCATAATTTCGGATAATTATTATATAACATTTTTAAAGTTTTAATACTATGGTTAGGACATAACCAACAACCAGTTCTAATTTTTCTAAAAGGATGTGGTAGTTTTTTATTTAATAAATAATTATAACAATCTTGTTCAGTCCAATTCCATTCAACTAATGGAAATTTATATTTGTTTTTTTGTTTTTGATATATTTTTGATTTTGTTCTTTTCTTTTCATCTACTGCAATACCCATATATATTATATTATTTTTTCCATGTGCTTTTCTTGTAGGATATTTCTTACCATATAAAGTCCAATAACAAGGTTGAGGTTTTCTTAAAGGAAAACCCCTTCTTCTTCCTTTTAATTTACCTTTTGTAAAACAACCATAAAAATGTTCATCAAATGAATGGGAAGGATATGTTCTTTCTATATTTATTCCTATTTTTTCTTTTACTATTTTATCAATTTTATTAATCCAATCATACATCTCAGGATATTCAAGAGTTGTATCTGCAAATACAACCTTGTCTATTTGATAGTTCAACTCTATCATTCTCAATAACATAGCTGTGCTATCTTTTCCTCCTGAAAAACTTACAATATTCATTTTACTACCTTAATTATTCCTCTAATTCTGTCAATAAATCATCCACATGTAAATTTCCATAATGTTCTTTATGGTTTTGTAACCATTCTTTCAACCATTCAACCGGGACAAACTTTTTGTGAATAAAATCATAAAACTCTTCTTCTCTGTTGGTATCTTTTTTTAAGTTCTTTAATAGCTTATTTTTATTTAACAAAATATCAAATGTTGTCCAGACTTTTGTTTCATTTTCCTGTGCCATTCTCATCCCCTCCTCTGACTCTCATAAAACATTGCCTGAACTTCCAACGTTTTCTCATAGGAACAGTTTACCCTCTGCTCCATTCGCATTAAGTAATTCTGTATGTCAGTGTAGTTTGGCTCGGGCGTGTAATTATTGTCATTTTGCCTTTCAATATTATGGTAGTGCCTGAACACTCCGCACAGGCCCAAACGATTAACATCTTCAATAATCCACTCAATGTTTTCAGACGTTGGGCTTTCAACATCATCAGTTTCACATATTTCAAACATTTGCATTATTCCTCCTTAAATTGAGTGGGACAGGTTGTGGACAAAGAGGACAGTCAAAACCACAACCTGAACCCAATTCTCATAACACCATAAACTTGTTTTTCTTGGGCTCGTATATTTCGCCCTGGTTTTTTAATTTACTAACTATCTTGTCACATTGGTCAAAATCCAATCCTGTTGCTTTCTGCACATCTTCAATATTACAATCAGGATTCATCAAAATGTAATTTTTCACCTGGTCTTTTTTGTAAGTATCAACTTTTGCTCTAACCTGGCTTACATTTGGCTTGCTTCCCAACAAGAATGCGTTTCTTTCAATATCAAGATTAGCAACCAAATCAGTCATTATTCTGAAATCTTCATCAATTGGCTTTTCCCGTAAATGCAGCCTGCATAAGCCTTCCAGAATTTTCTTCATTGTGTTTAAAACTCTAAAACTCGCTGTTTTTTCCAGTTTTCTTACAAATGATTCCCCAAGCTGAGCCAATTTTGCATAATGATTATCATCAAATTTCACATTTATTTGCCTTGCTCTTTGTTGATATTTTTTTGCAAGTGTGAGTTTTTCCTCATCAGGATTCCAGTTTTTTTTAGAACTTGAAAGCAGTTCTTTCACCATTTCTGGCCTGTTCCAGTCTACATAATTATTATAGTAAATTTTTAAATCAAACCTGTCCCAAAGCGGCGGGATTATATTGAAGTTTTCAGCTTCAGTCCTGTTCATATCGGCCTCAGATTTGCCGTTTTTTAAGTTACATGAGCCCCATACTGTTATATCACATGGCTCCCTTACCCTGTTGTTTGCTTTGTGTATGTTCAGTTCTCCATCAGAAATAACACCCATTAGATGTTTTTGTATTTGTCCTTCCACATCTTTATCCAGTTCATCAACTCCCAACAGGCCAAAGGGGTGCAGTGGTTTTAATGCACCACCATCTAAAGAATACTTCCCTGTAAATGGATTGGGTGTGGCTGTTCCTATTATTCCACTGGGGCTTGATTTAACTACATCAACAAAAGAACCTTTAAGTTTTATTTGGCTCCATCTTTTTATGTGGGTGCTTTTTCCTCTGCCCGGGAGCCCAACTGCCAATAAATGTAAATCACCAAAAACAGCTATAGTTGTGGCTTTTGTCTGCAGATCAACCCCATACAAGTCATCAAAAAAAGATTTCTGAAACCAGTTAATAGGATCGTTGCTTATTTCTTTAATTTGATTCTCATCTTCCTCTGTTATATGAAAGTCTGTATAAAATTTATTTAGCTTTTTTAAGTTTACTATTTCAATTATTTTGTCCCTTGTTGTTTTCTGGCCTCCTGTTTTAGAGAATACAGGCATATCTCTTAATACACCAACTAATTGGAGTTTGTCTCCTGGGTTAAGGGTTTCAAAGGCTTCAAGCTCATAATTACAGACTGCTTTTACTGGCTCAATGCCCTGGTCAAGGTTAAGGTTTTCATGCAGATCCCTAATAATCAGGCTTAATGTATCTGACATTTCTTCATGCAAAACTTTAAATTTGCCTTTCCTTCCACAACCACATCTGCTTGGAGCTTTAACTTTTTCTGAGTTTTGCATTACATGAATAATATTTCCACAACTGGGGCATTCAAACTTAATGGATTTTATAAGAAATTGTGTCCGGCCCTTATCATCAAGCTCCCCTATAATGTAGATAATCTTGTTTCGGTCTTTGAGCCTTAACTGGTTTGCAGTCCTTTTTTCTGTATCAAACAAATTATCATAGGTAAATGATATCTTAGAGGAATCTGAATCAGTTATGTTTGTATAAGCTATCTGCAGGCATTTGTGGGTTTCATCAAAATCATCAGTTAATCTTTCACATAGTCTGGGATTAAATTGAGCCAGATCTTTAATATCTATTTGAAAGAATTTTTTGGCCTGCAATAGTTTCTGCTGAATATAATTTTGTTTTAAATAATCCTCAAAAGCCGCTATCCTTTCTCCTATCTCATCAGCGTTCCTTTGCCTAATGGTCGCTTCCTCAACTTCCCTACGCCATTCTTCATACTTTTCTGAAACAAAATCTTTGCCCTGTTGAGTTAAGGAATAGGTATAAGGTCTTTTACTTTCATCCCTTTGAATAAAGCCTTTGTTTAATAATCTCTTAAGATATTTATTCAAATAATCTCTTATATATATATCTGTCCTGTTGTCCTTATTGTCCTCTTTGTCCTTTTCTTTAGGACTATTAGGACCATTAGAACTATAGGACAGGATAATATCAGCTATCTCTTTTGATGTTATACCAGAAGAATCATATAATATAAACAATACTTTGTTTGTATCTGTCTGTTGTTGGAAGATCTCTTTTTCAGTAAGCTTTCCCGTCATTCTCAGCCCCTTTTGCTTTATAATATTTATTTACCAGATGTTTCTCTTTCGCATCCAGTTCCTTTATTTCTGATTGTATTTTCAGCATTTTTTGCACAAGCTCTGAT